>SKJD01000463.1 GCA_007116095.1 Candidatus Hydrogenedentota bacterium | reverse complement strand
CTTAAATAGTTTTCAGGCGTACAACTGGATTGATGCGCCCAAACAGGAATTACAACTGAATGCCGGAGAAGACCATGAATCCGATGGCCATGAGGCCGGTAATCATAAAGGTAATCCCCAAGCCCTTCAACCCGTCCGGCACATCGCTGTAGCGCATCTTCTCGCGGATCGAGGCCAGGGCCACAATGGCCAGCAGGAAGCCGACGCCGGCACCCATCCCGAAGACCACACTTTCCCCGAAGGTATAGCTGCGCTCAATCATGAAGAGCGAGCCACCAAGGATAGCGCAGTTCACAGCGATAAGCGGCAGGAAAATCCCCAACGAGGCGTAGAGCCAAGGTACATAGCGGTCCAGCGTCATTTCCACGAGCTGCACCATAGCGGCAATTACGCCGATAGCGGTCAGGAAGGAGAGGAACTCCAGATTCACCGTGGCCATTTGGTCCCCGATGAAGGGCATCCAGGTCATCGAGCCAGCTTTCAGGAAATAGTTGTAAATCAGATGGTTTGCCGGCACGGTGATGGACAAAACGAAAACCACCGCCATGCCCAGTCCGAAAGAGGCGTCCACTTTCTTGGAACAGGCGAGAAAGGAGCACATGCCCAAGAAGAAGGCCAGGGCCATATTCTCGATAAAGACGGCCGTTACAAATATGCTGAGATAATGTTCCATGGTGTCTAGTTTTCCTCCTCAACCTGTTCGGGCTTCCATGCTCGAATAGCCCAGATAAAGAGCCCGATCAGGAAAAAGGCTCCGGGTGAAAGCACCATCATGCCGTTTGGGTAATACCACCCTTCTTCGGTCACCGGACGCAGGATGGTGTACCCGAAGAGCGAGCCGGAGCCGATCAATTCCCGGAAGAACGCTGTACCAACAAGTATCAAGCTGTAGCCCAGCGCATTGCCGACGGCGTCCACCACGCTCATGAAGGGACCGTTCTGCATGGCGTACGCTTCACAGCGCCCCATCACGATACAGTTGGTGATAATCAGCCCGACAAAGACTGAGAGCGACTTACTGATTTCAAACAGGTAGGCCTTCAAAATCTGGTCGGTCAGAATCACGAACGAGGCGATGATGGACAATTGCACAATAATCCGGATACTCGGCGGTATGTTGTTGCGCAACAGGCTCACCACCAACGAGGAGCAGGCCATAACGCCAATGACGGCGCCGCACATCACCAGGGCCGTATCCATCCGCGTGGTCACCGCCAGTGCGGAGCAGATACCAAGCACCTGCAAGGCAATGGGGTTGTTATTAAACAGCGGGTCCAGGAGGGCTTCACGCTCTTTCTTACCAAATTTCATGGTTCTATACGCTCCCTTGTTCTTCGCGGAAATTTTCCAGATACGGTCCGAAGCCGTGTTCGTCCAACCAGAAATTGATCATGTGGGAGACGCCGCGGGCGGTAATCGTCGCGCCGCTGAGCCCGTCCACCCGGTGGGGGTCTTCATCGGGCGGGCCTGCCTGTCCTTTGATCACCTGGATGTGCGGTTCCCAGTCTTCGTCAAAAACCTTGCGGCCCGGCCAGCGATTTTTCCAGCGCGGGTTGTCTACTTCCCCGCCCAAACCTGGAGTTTCTCCGTGCTCGTAGTAGGTGATGCCGCGCACGGTGCGGGTATCGGAATCGAGCGCCAGGAATCCGTACATGGTAGACCACAGGCCTTGTCCGTAGATGGGCAGGACCAGCATTTCAATTTCATCGCCGTCCAGGACCTGGAACACCTGAGCTTTCAAGGGAATTTGCTGAATCTGGGCCTGGTTCGACGGCGCGGAAATCTTGGGCGTAGTCGCGAAATCGTACTCATCCGCATTGTAGTCCTCGTCAACTTCGCCGGTTTCCAGGTCGATGACCACCGAGTGGATGTCGCTGAAGAGTTCTTCCACCCGCTGGGCGGTGACTGACTCATTGGCTTCAATGATACGGGTCGCCAACAACACGCTCTTCTTTCGGTCCAGCACCTGGTTGGTTTCCTGACGTTCCCGCAGGCTCACGGCCGTCACCGAAATCATGGTGGAGCAAGCCAGACACAGCGCCGCTGCAAAAATAAAAATGTAAGTCGTGCTAAACTGCTTCATAGCGGAGCTTTCTCCTCTTGATGTTCGCCCGCAGCATGAGATAGTCAATGGTGGGCGCAAAGGCGTTCATGAACAGGATGGCCAGCATCATGCCCTCCGGGAAGGCCGGATTAATGACCCGGGCAATCATGGCGATAACCCCGATAGCAAAGCCATAAATCCAGCGGCCGGTATTGGTGTAGGAGGCGGAAACCGGATCGGTGGCCATAAAGACCAGCCCGAAAGCCCAGCCACCGAGCACCATGTGCCAGTGGAACGGCATGTTGACCAATTGGTTCGTTTCCGATCCGATAAGATTCATGCCAAAGACGGTGATCATGCTGCCGACAAAAACACCGGTCATGATACGCCAGGAACCGATACCGGTGGCCACCAGCACCAACGCGCCAAGGAGGATGGCGAAGGTCGACGTCTCACCCATGGAACCGGCGATAGATCCCAGGAAGGCGTCAAGCCAACTGATCCCCAACTCATCGATTCCGGCGCGCCAATCCGTACCGGTCGGCAGCACCGCGACATTACCCAGGGCGGTTGCGCCACTGAAACCATCGGGAGCGTTGGCGTCGGTGACGGCGGTCCATACCTTGTCGCCCGAGATTTGGGCCGGGTAGGCGAAGAACAGGAAAGCGCGGCTCATAAGCGCCGGGTTAAAGATGTTCTTCCCGGTTCCACCGAATATTTCCTTGCCGGCGATAACGCCGAAAGCAATACCTATGGCAACCTGCCAGAGCGGAATCGTCGGCGGCAATACGAGCGGAAAGAGCATCCCGGTGACGAGAAAACCCTCATTTACTTCGTGCTTACGCACTATCGAAAACAGCACCTCGATATGCCCGCCCACCACAAAGGTCACGATAAGTACGGGCAGGTAATACAAGGCGCCATGCAGCAGATTGGCGAGCGGATTGCCCGGATTATATCCGATACCCAGCAAATCTATAATGCCGCCACGCCAGCCTTCGGCGGAATTGCCCGCTTCGAACAGCGCCAGGTTGGCCTGGTACCCGGTATTGATCATGGCGACCAGAATACACGGTATCAGCGCGAGCACCACCGTAATCATGACGCGCTTGAGGTCCACCGCGTCCCGGACATGAGACGCTTTCTTTGTCACCTCTCCCGGCGTAAACAACAGTGTGTCATTGGCCTCGTAGAAGGGGTAAAACTTTTCAAATTTGCCGCCTTTTTCAAAAAGCGGCTTTTGTTGGTCTAAGAGATCACGCAGGAATTTCATGGATTATCGCCCGCTTAGCCTTCTTTTTCTATGATTTCCAGATTGTTTCGCAGCATGGTGACAAAGTCATTCTTGCCGGGGCATACAAAGGAACACAGTGCAACGTCTTCTTCATCCAGCTCCAGCACCCCGAGCCGCTCCGCAGTTTCAACGTCATTAACGGCTATCGCGCGCATCATGTAGGTGGCGACGATATCCAGCGGCATGACCTCCTCGTATACCCCGATGGGCACAATCGCCCGGTGGCTGCCGTTGGTGCTGGTGGTGAAGTCGTATTTTTTGTCGGGAATCAGGGAAGAGAGAAAAGCGCGGGTCTTGGAGAATTTTTCCAGGCCCGGGGAGAGCCAACCAAGGAAAACCCGCTCCCGATCTTCGGGAAGAATGGCAATAATTTGCGCGTAACGGCCCAAGTAGCCATGCACCTCGCCAGAAGCTTTGCGGCCGGAAAAGACAGAGCCGGATATAATCCGTTGCTCGCCTTCCTTTAGCTCCCCTTCCAACAAGGCATCGGTCTGGGCGCCGATACGGGTGCGCAATAAACGGGGATTGCTTGCGCCGGGTCCGGCAAGTGATACAATGCGCGTCAAATCCAGCTTACCGGTTTTGAACAGCACCCCGATGGCCGCGACGTCCTGAATGCTGAGATGCCAGACCGTCTTCTCACGGTAGACCGGATCCAGCAGATGGATATGGGTCCCCACATTGCCTGCGGGATGCGGTCCGGTGAATTCTTCTACCTGTACACGTTCCACATTACCCGGCTGCAACCCACTGCCCTGGGCTTTGCAGAAATACAGCTTGCCCTCGGTCAGCTTGGCGAGAACCTGCATCCCTGCTTCAATGTCCGCCTGACGCCCTTCCATCACAACATCCAGATCCGGGGCCAGTGGATTGCTGTCCATCGCGTTAATGAAGATGGAATGGGGGTGGGATTCGGGAGCGGGCACCTTGCTGAAAGGACGGGTGCGGAACGCAGTCCACATGCCGGACTCGATGAGCAAGTCGCGCACCTGATCCCCGCTGAGCCCGGAAATTTCACCCCCGTTATAGTTGCTGAAAGCAACTTGCAGGTCGTCGTTGTCGCCACCAGCGCGCTCTTCATCGGAGCACTGAATCACCACCGACTGCAATGCACGTCGGGCGCCCCGATTAATCGCATGAAGCGTACCCGTCGCCGGCGATGTATACAAGACCCCCGGTGTCTTTTTGTCTTCAAAAAGGAGTTGTCCCCGTTTTACGGGCTCCCCTTCCTTGACAAAAAAAGTCGGCTTCATCCCGATATAGTCGTCCGCCATCAAGGCAATAAATTGGGATGTCTGTGCGTTTTCGATTGTTTGTTGGGGGACGCCGGTAATCGGCAGATCAAGCCCCTTTTTAATTTCATGCAAACCCATGGAAAATTCCTGTTACTGGCCTGTCTGAATGATGTGATAGCCCTGAGAAGCGGGCGGATTCGTGGAACATGATGCGCAGGACAATGGCTGGGCTGGACACCCCAATATAAGGGGCTCTATTGCGCTGCATCACGGGACGCATTATGGCATAATAAAGGCTAGTGTTACAAGTAGATGGCGTCGAATCACGGGATATATGATAATCTTAACCAGTAATATCGCAGGATTATTTCCTGTATTTTGCATACTGCTTTATTGGTAATCGCGCCTATTCAACCCCTCATATTCAACACTCGCCAAGCCCCTACCTTGTCGGCAACAAACAGTCACAACTTCTGTTGTTCCAGCGCAATAGACCGCTTTATCCCGGCAATTCAGCGCCCAGAATAGCTGCCATGATCGACGCCCCAAGATAACTCCAAGGGCTTAATCTCCGTGGATCGAGGATTTGTCCCCAACCGGACTGGATGCTGTAGCCGCTTCTTGCACCGATGCGTCCCGGGCTTCTTTCGCCAGGCGCTGTCGCATCCGTTTCAGCCGGTATTCTTGTCGCCTGTGACGGTACTGAATCACCAGCAGCTTACTTGTGTAGTAAGAGATCACCGAAGCGATGGCGCCCATGAAAGAGAGACCGGTGAGCAGCATGATGATGGTGCGTCCATAACGCCGGAAATCGGTGATAAAAATCCAGATTCGCTCATCGTCAGTCGGCACGGAGTGCACAATAGGCAGCCCGGTGACCCAGGCTCCGATACTGAGACCCATCGGATAGATGATGGGCATGGTCAACGGGTTGGACACCCAGACCGCACAGGCTGCCGCCACCGGATTACAGCGCAAGAGCGGCGCCAACGCAATCGCCATGACGGTCTGTATTCCCGGAGGCGTGATAAAGCCGATCAACACGCCCAGCGCAACGCCGCCAGCCACCGTTTCCGGCTTGCCTTGCTGACGCATCACCTTCAAATATAAAAAACGCAGCAGACGCCTGGTCTTTTCCCATTTCACTGCGTTCGTCCTCCACCGGTGACATGCTGTAATTTTAGATCGGCGCAAGCCGCCGCGATCAGATTCTCGCGGCGCAAATTATAATATAAAACGCATACAAAAGGCATTCGTTACGGGTAACTTATTTTAGGGTTATGATAGGATATCCCCATGGAAGAAATGCCCCACATCACACATGAACGACTGAGCATGGAAAGCACCCAACGGGCGCGAAAAAGTCCGGAAGCTTTCCTGGCCTCCTTCAACACCAGCACGGTCCCGAGCGGTCCGGGCTGCTATATCATGCTGGATTTTCGGGGCAAACCCATCTATGTCGGCAAAGCCAAGGACCTGCGGGCGCGCATCCGGAATTATATCCACGACGGAGACAGCCGCTATAGTGTGAAATTCCTGATGCAGCGGGTAGCGCATATCGACTTCCTCGTGACCAACACCGAGAAAGAAGCGCTACTGCTCGAAAACAGCCTTATTAAGCAGTATAAACCCCGCTACAATGTGCGGCTGAAAGACGACAAGACCTACATCAGCCTGCGGCTCAACCCGCATGAGGACTTCCCCCGCTTTACGGTAGTGCGGCGCTACAAAAAGGATGGCGCTCGTTACTTCGGACCCTATCACAGCGCGGCGTCGGTGCGTAAGACCATGCGGCAAATCCAGCGCCTCTTCCCCCTGCGCACCTGCTCGGATCATGTCCTGCACAACCGCACCCGCCCCTGCCTCTATTACCAGATGGGGCAATGTTCCGCGCCATGTGTCAAGTACATTGACCGTGAGGCCTACCACGAAATCGTCAACCAGGTCATCATGGTGCTCGAAGGGCGGAACGATGAACTGGATAAAACCTTGCGTCAGCGCATTCAGGAGCATTCGGAAGCGCTGGAATTTGAAAAAGCAGCCATACTCCGGGATCGGCTTATGGATTTGCAGCACACGGTGGAACGCCAGCGCACCGTAGCCATGGCCGGGGCCGAAGACCGGGATGTCTTCGGTCTTTATAACAAAGCTACCTACACCGAAATTCAGATTCTTTTCTATCGCGGCGGCCGCATGACGGGCGGACGAAATTTCAGTTTCCAGCAACGGGAAATGCCGCTGGACGAGCTGCTGGGCTCTTTCCTCATGCAATATTACGCCTCCGGCGCCGTGCTCCCTCAAGAGATTATATTGCCGTTGGAGTTGGAAGAAAGCGACACCCTAGCGGAGATATTGAGCGATCAGCGTGGTAGCCGGGTACAGGTCCTGACACCACAGCGGGGCGAAAAACTTGCCCTGGTGCAAATTGCCAACCGCAACGCCTGGCACAGTTTCGACGAAAAACAGTTGGCCGACAAAGCCAACCTGGACACCCTCCAGCAAATTCAGCGGGTGCTGCAGTTGCCCAAACTGCCTGAGCGTATAGAGTGCTTTGATGTCTCAACGATCCAGGGCAACAAAACCGTCGCCTCCATGGTGGTCTTCGAAAAAGCCGTGGCCAGCAAGGCCCGCTACCGTCATTACACGATTCGCCAGGTGGAGGGCCAAGATGACTTTGCCGGGATGCGTGAAGCCCTGATGCGACGGTATACCCGGGCAATTCAGGAAAACGACCTACCCGATCTGGTGCTGATAGACGGAGGTAAGGGACAACTCAACGTGGCTAGCGCCGTCTTTCAGGACCTCGGCCTGGAAGACATTCCGCACGCCTCCATCGCAAAATCGCGTCCGGAAGACGACGGCGCCCACTCTCCGGAACGCTTCTTCCTGCCAGGGCGGATGAATCCGATTGTACCGCCACAGAACAGTCCGATGGTGCTTTTGCTAGCGCGCATACGGGACGAGGCGCACCGCTTTGCCATCACGCACCACCGCAAACAGCGCAGCAAAGGCACTTTACGCACCAGTCTGACCAGTATTCCCGGCATCGGACCCCAAAAAGCGCGCTTGCTCTTGAACAAAATGGGCTCAGTTGCGAAAATACGGGAGGCGCAGGTGGAAAGCCTGGCGGCTTTGCCCGGCATCACCAAGGAATTGGCCCAGACCGTACATGAACATTTGAACAACAAAACCAAGGCCATGTGACCGACCCGGGGAAGTGGTTGCCATTTACTGGGATGTCGCCGGGTGACCAAGTAAAACCGACCTACCCATGTAGAATATTTTCGTTTTAAGACCATCTATTGCATAGGCTTACCTGCCAGACATTTTAACCGCAGGCAGGGTGAGGGAGTGTATAGCTCGTGTGGAACCTAATAATCGGCGTCGCCGCCATTCTATTTCTTCTGTTTCTGTATTACCAGGTGCTTAAACGCTGTTTCCGGGAAAGACTGCATAATGCGGAAGTACACACGGTGAAAACCGGCGACCTCTGGAAACTGCGCCTTTGCCGTTATCGCAAACCAGACAGCCAGGGACAACCGGTCTTGCTGGTGCACGGCATCACCGCCAACCACCATGCATTCGCCAGCCCGCACGGCAAAAGTCTCATTGATCATCTGATGGCGTCCGGGCATGACTGCTGGGCCATTGACCTTCGGG
>SKJD01000080.1 GCA_007116095.1 Candidatus Hydrogenedentota bacterium | reverse complement strand
TTGCAGGAGCGCAGCGCCTACACGACCCTGAACACGGCTTTCCTGCAGGACGGTGGCTTTGTGCATGTGGCGAAGAACACGGTGGTGGAACAGCCGCTGCACCTGGTCTTTGTCACGAGCAAACGCGAAGACGACACGGCCGCCTACGCCCGTAACCTGATTGTGCTGGACCAAAGCAGTGAGGCGACAGTGGTGACGAGCTACGTGAACCTGGGTGGTGATCGCCAATTTTGCAACAATGTGGTGGACGAAGTGGTGCTGGGAGAGAATGCCCAGTTGTCCTATTACAAGATAGTCGAAGAAGGCGAAAATGCCCACCACCTGGCCACCACCGAAGTGCGCCAGGAGCGGGACAGCCGTTTCACCGCCTACACGATGAGCCTGGAAGGGAAGACCATCCGCAACCAGCTCTGTATATTGTTGAATGACGAGGGCGCTTCGTGCAATCTCTCAGGGCTCTACCTGAACGACGGTGATCGCCTGATTGACAATGCGATCCACATCACCCACGCCAAGCCGCACTGTGACAGCCGTATCATGTACAAAGGTGTGCTGGACGGTGACAGCAAGGCGGTCTTCACGGGCAAGGTGCATGTGTATCGCGACGCCCAGCGGACGGACTCCGATCAGCTCAGCAACAACCTGCTGCTTTCGGACGACGCCACGATCCATACCCGGCCGCAGCTTGAAATCTATGCCGATGATGTGAAGTGTACCCACGGCGCGACGATTGGCTCGCCACCGGAACCGATTATTTTCTACTTCCGCAGCCGGGGCATAGATGAGCCGACAGCCCGTGCTATGCTAACCTATGGCTTTGCGGAAGAAGTGATCTCGGATATTGAGATTCCGGTCCTGGCCGAGCGCCTGGGTCGCTATGTATACAATAAATTCAGCCCCTGATGTCGGGCTTTGCCGGTCTACCCCAAGGGCGCTGCTATGAGACGCCGATAGACCAGCGAGAAAAATCGCAGCAACAACAATGCTGGACAGATATATGGCGGTAAGCACAGATGAAAAACGGGAGGTCCGGGTTGCCGAATCTTCCTACGATATAGCCAAAATCCGCAGCGATTTTCCGATCCTTCAGATGGAACGGGCGGGCAAGCCCTTGGTCTATCTGGACAATGCAGCCACCGCGCAGACGCCGAATGCGGTGATCGATGCCTTGACCCGGTACTACACCTGCGAGAATGCCAATGTGCACCGGGGCGTCCACTACCTGAGCCAGACGGCGACGACCCGGTATGAGGATGCGCGCAAGAAAATCGCAAACTTCTTCCATGCGCCGGTAGGCTGTGAAATCATCTTCACCCGCGGCGCCACGGAAGCCATTAATCTGGTTGCGTCGAGCTACGGCGAAGCCCATGTCGGCGAAGGCGATGAGATAATCATCTCGCACCTGGAGCACCACTCGAATATCGTCCCCTGGCAGATCCTCTGCGAGCGCAAGGGCGCGAAACTGCGGGTGATCCCCATCAACGACGCCGGTGAGATGATCCTGGAGGAATACGAGGCGATGCTCTCGCCGCGGACGAAGATCGTCGCGGTGAACCATGTCTCGAATGCCCTGGGCACCATCAATCCGGTGGAGACGATCATTGAGCTGGCACATGCGCAGGGCGTACCGGTCTTGCTGGACGGGGCCCAGGCCGCGCCACACATGCCGGTTGACCTGAAGGCCCTGAATTGCGATTTTTATGCCTTTTCCGCCCACAAGGTCTACGGTCCCACGGGGATCGGCTGCCTCTATGGCAATGCGAAGTTGTTGAATGCGATGCCCCCGTACCAGAGCGGTGGTGACATGATCATGTCGGTGAGCTTTGAAAAGACAACCTACAACAGCCTGCCCTACCGTTTTGAAGCGGGTACGCCGAATATCGCCGACGCCATCGCCTTCGGGGCCGCTCTGGATTACCTGAGCGCGATCGGCATGGCGGAAATTGCCGCGTATGAGCAGGAATTGCTGGCTTATGGCACGGAAGCGCTGCAAGAAGTCAAGGGCCTGGAACTCATCGGGACCGCCAAACACAAGGCCGGGGTGCTGTCCTTCGTGATGGAACATGCCCACCCCCACGACATCGGCCAATTGCTGGACGACGAGAACATCGCCATCCGGGCTGGCCACCACTGCGCCCAACCCGTGATGCAGCGCTATGGCGTGCCGGCGACGGCCCGCGCCTCGCTGGGTATGTACAACACCCGGGAAGAAATCGACGCCATGGTGGAGGCGTTGCATAAAGTCAACAAGGTATTTGCTTAATGTGCAGTTCGCGTGCGTTGTACGAGGAGGTTATCCTCGATCACAATAAAAAGCCCCGTAATTTTTACCCGATGGAAGACGCCGATCACACGATCGAGGGCTTCAATCCCCTCTGTGGCGACCACTTCACCATCTATCTGAAACTAAACGGCGAGATTATTCAGGAAATCAGTTTTCACGGCGCCGGTTGCGCCATTTCCAAGTCCTCCGCCTCGGTGATGACGACCTTACTGAAGGGCAAGACCGTTAAAGAAGCCGAGAAGCTCTTTGAACATTTCCATCATATGATTACTTCGGCGACCGATGCCGAGCTGGATGATAAGACCCTGGGCAAGCTGATGGTTTTCAGCGGGGTGCGTGAGTATCCGGTGCGCATTAAATGCGCGACCCTGGCCTGGCATGCACTCATTTCAGGTTTGCATGGCGAGGGCAAGGCGCCGGTTTCCACGGAGTAAAACAACAAAGCGTTGATACGCCGCCCAAGGGACGGCGCTTGCTACGAAAAGCGCTACCAGGGCGCGCCATAGGGCGCAGATTGGGGAAAAGCGTCGATGCGATACACAGGCATCTTGATTACGACTACGCTATGCAGTATGGCCGGATTTGCTATGACAACGGGCCATGCGGATACTCCCCTTTTTACACTGCGTGGCGAGGTGCGGGACGCCGACAGCGATGCATTGATTGCATCGCGTATCTATCTCAACGACGCGGTGGGGAAACACTATTTTCTGGAATCCGCCGATCCCGAAGGCGTCGCCCTGCCTTACGACCGGCAGAACTGGGCGAATAAAAACGCCGTAGAGCGCTACACCAACCTCAGCGCCCATCCCTTTGAAATTAACCTGCCGCCGGGTGACTATACCCTGACCGTCGAGCGCGGCAAAGAGTACCGGCCCCTGAATCGGGAATTCACCATCACGGACGCGGACCTACATCTGGCGCTGTCCCTGGAGCGTTGGGAAGACATGGCGGCCCAAGGGTGGTATTCCGGAGACACCCATGTGCATCGGGAAGTAGACGAGCTGCGCACGATTCTGCCTGCGGAGGACCTGCACGCCGCGTTTCCCCTGACCTATTGGGTTACCGTGTCGGACACGCCACCGAGCCAGGGCGAAGGCAACCTGCCGGACCCCGGCCATGAGCCCATCCTAGTGGAACCCAACCGCGTGATATATCCCCGCAATACCGAGTACGAGTTGTTTCGGGTCAGTGGGGTGGACCGGGTGCTGGGCGCCTTTTTTATCCTGAACCACCAAGAGGTCTTGGAACACACGGCCCCGCCGGTAGCCGAAATCGGCGAACAGGCCCGTGCCGAAGGCGCGCTGATTGACATGGACAAGGCGGACTGGGCCTGGTCGATGATGTTGCCGCCGGTCCTGGGCGTGGACCTGTTCGAACTGGCCAACAACCATATCTGGCGCACCGAGTTTGCCTTCTCCAACTGGGTTACCCCGGCCCCGGCGTACATGAATTTGCCCAACGACGGACTGGGCGGTACGGAAGTCGACTGGATGCACTACGGCTTTCACTGCTACTACGCCCTGCTGAATGCGGGCTTTCGCCTGCGTCCCACGGCGGGCACCGCCAACGGCGTGCATCCGGTACCCTTGGGCTTTGGCCGGGTCTATGTGCAAGTGGACGCTGAATTCAGTCCCGAGGCCTGGTTTGCCGGGCTGGACGCCGGACGCAGTTTCGTGACGACCGGACCGATGATTCAGGCTACACTGGCCGGGGCGGCGCCGGGAGGCGCGGAGCAGGCTTCGGAAATTCCCATACAACGCAGTATCTCTGGTATAATTACCAGTGAGCGACCACTCAGCCACATTGAAGTGGTGATCAATGGGCGCGTGGCGAAGACCATCAGCCCCGAGAACCATCAAAATGCACGCCAGGCGTATACCACCTCCTTCCAGCAAGACATCGTTTTCGAGGAAAGTGGCTGGGTGGCGTTGCGCTGTTTCGAACCGCATCCGGGAGACAAAGTTCGGTTTGCACACACCGCGCCATGGCATATTGATATAGAAGATCGCCCCCTGTATCCCACCCCCGAGCAGATTGCGTTCCTGATAGAACGCAGTGAAACGCCGCGCCGGCAGTTTGAAGACCTGTTGTCTGCGGAAGCGCTCGCTGAATTTGATCAGGCAGCGGCGCGGTACCGGGCGATTCAGGCGGAAGCCGAAGCCTATCGGGCGCTGCGTACACAAGGCGCCGAGTAACCATGAACATGCCATGAAGTAGTTTGCGGCAGGCCGGGGGACGGAAGCCGCACGGCAATTGCGGCCGAAGTTGTGCGGCGCCAAATCTAAAGCGCTTGCCAAACCACCCGACCTGACCATAACGCCCAACTAGCAGAAGTACGCTTACAAGACAATCCAGTAACCAGCGTAACCACAGGCGCCACCAACCGCGCCTGAAACCATACTTCGAGAGGACCAAGCACCCATGATTGGCGATGTACTGACGCAGCCCCCTTCTCTTGACGCCTTGCGAGAACGCATGCGGGAAAGCCTCAAGGGGATTGTCCCGGATTTTGAAATTGACTACAAGGCCGAGCTGGCCCACCAGATCAATCTGCTGAAGAAAGAAATGAACGCGGTGATCCTGGGGCACAACTATATGGAGCCGGCATTGTACCAGTCCGTGCCGGACTATGTCGGGGACTCCCTGCAGCTCTCCGCCATCTCCGCCGAGACCGAAGCAGACGTTATCGTGTTCTGCGGCGTCTGGTTTATGGGCGAGACCGCCAAAGTGCTGAACCCGAAGAAAACCGTCCTGGTGCCGTCAAACCGCGCTGGCTGCTCGCTGGCGGAAGGGATCAGCGCCAAAGATGTGCGGGGCCTGAAAGCGCAGTTCCCTGGCGCCCCGGTGGTGACTTATGTCAACACCTACGCAGAAGTCAAGGCGGAAAGTGATTATTGCTGTACCTCTGGTAATGCGAACAAGGTCTTGAAACACCTGCTGGATCAGGGCCACAAACGCATTATCTTCCTGCCGGACCAGTACCTGGCCCACAACACCGCCAGGGAGCTGGGTGTTGGCTTTATAACGGCTGGCATCGATGATCACGATAGCATCCCCGCCGATCAACCGACGGTCATCGGGTGGGATGTGCGCTGTGAAGTGCATGAGCTGTTTACCGTCGAGGACGTGAACAACGTTCGCCGACAATACCCGGACGCCGTCATCCTGGCGCACCCGGAATGCAGCCCGGAAGTCATTGACAGCGTCGACATCTCCGGCAGCACCAAGGCTATGGTGGACTATGTCGAACAGACCGACGCCCCGATGTATGCCCTCTTCACCGAGTGCAGCATGGGCGACAACCTGGCCGCGCAGTTCCCGCACCGTGAAATGGTGCGTTCATGTAGCCTGCGTTGCCGCCACATGAACCAGATTACCCTGGAAGACACCCTGGATGGCCTGCGGAAGTTGCAGTACCAGGTGGAGCTTCCTGAAGACATCATCGCATTGGCCAAAAAGCCGATTGACCGGATGCTGGAGATTCGCTAGCCCCCTTCGGCATAATGTAAATGTACCTGTTGTTTCCAAGGCATGACAGGCGCCAACAGCGCTGCCGGTCATGCCTTTTTTGCAATTTGAACGGAACTCTATTGGTGGACCGATACCGTTGGTCAATGTAGATGCGCCGTGGTAAGCAGGGCACTTGAGAGCCCGACCGCTGTCGCATTGGAAGGAGAATATTTCCATATGATCTATTACAAGACCGCCCAGTTTATCCCGGGTAAAGGCGATGCCTGGACCTACTACGAATGTGACGACAAGGAAACCGTGCTGCGCCAGCTTACCCATATCCCCGCAACGGAGGAAATTACCCGGGTGCCGGACCCCATCGTGAAAAAGCTTTACCGCAAGGAATTGCTCCAGGACGCCACATCGGATGAATTCATGCAATTGTGGGGCGAATAAGCCCGTGTTAAGAAAGGCAGTTCGTTGAAAATACACAATCCCTATACCCGGCCTGAAGCCCCCTGGCTACGGGGTAATCTACACGCCCATACGACCAACAGCGATGGCGATCACCGGCCGGAAGCGCTGATCAAGGCCTATGCCGACCGCTTCTATGACTTTCTCATGATCAGCGATCACGACTACTTCACAGATCCGTCTGAATTGCCGGATGAAGGGCTCGTGCTGATTCCCGGCAATGAAGTGACGGCGAATGGGTCGCATATCCTCCAGGTCGGTGTACAGGGCGAAATCGTACCGCCAACTGCGGACCGGCAGCAGGTTTTCGACGCAATTGTCGAGGAAGGCAGCTTCGCCATCGTGGCGCATCCCAATTGGGAGCCCACCTTCACCCACTGGGATCAGCACGCCCTGGAAAGCCTGCACGGCTATCTGGGCGTGGAAATCTACAACGGCATCACCCGGCGACATAGGGGGGACCCCCAGGCGACGAACCGCTGGGACCGGTTGCTGGGCGAAGGCAGGAAGCTCTGGGGCTATGCCCATGACGACAGCCATGAGGCGGTGGATTTCGGGATTGCATGGAACATGGTGCAGGAATCGGAACGGAACCCCGAAGCCATCGTTGCTGCGTTGCGGGAAGGGCGCTTCTACGGCTCCACCGGCGTCACCATCCGGGAAATTGCCGTGGAAGGCGCGACCATCCACATCCAAACCGAAGATGCACAATGCATCATCGCCTACTCGGACCACGGCCACCGCGAAGCTACAGTAGACGGCAAGGATATCCATTTCACCGTCCCGGAACACGCAGCCATCCAATATGTGCGCTTTGAGTGCTTCGGTTGGGGCGAACAGCGCGCCTGGACCCAGCCGTTCTATATCGGCTAGGGGCGGTACCCAGCGCGTTACCGTCATTCCTGCGCAGGGGTGTATTGAATCCTTGGCTCGTTCATCACCCGGATATACAACCTCCCGACCGCGGAGCAGTCACGGATGAATACCCCGGGATCGGGATTTCCCCCCCAAGGCCGACCCCAGCGGGGTTGCGGATGAGAACATTGGGCATATTTTTTACCACAGAGCCACAGAGACGCAGAGCGTGGACATGCTGCGTTGTAAAGTCCATGTCAACAAAAAATTGCTCCGAAGGAGCTTTGCTAAATACAGCCCAGGGTTGGACTTGACCGCAAGGTCAAGGCCTACCCTGGGTCAACAAAACCAACAACCCCCTACGCTGAAAGCGTTGCCTACGATGGTGACTTGTTGTCTTTTTTGATCATCCGCGACCCATTCAGGGTCGGGTTGTAGGTTGGCCAGGTTCCCGGGGTGGCGGCCTTCGGGCGTTCCGCCCTACGGCCTTACCCCGCGCTACAAGCTGCGACCGCTTTGCGGTCGGGGGTGCATGTCCTTGGTTTGTAATGCTGGTTGGGTTCTGTTTATATGCCTCGCTGGATGCCTGCCTTCGCAGACATGACGGACAGGGGACTGGATGCCTGCCTGCGCAGGCATGACGAATGGGATACGCCTGAATTCTGCGGTAGCGGGGCTGACATTGATTACATGGGTAAAAAAGAAGAGGCGAGTGCAGGCAGCGGGGGAAACTGCGTTTCTGCACTCGCCGGTGGCGGGAACCAGTCATTGCTGACTGTATAATTCGGAGGGTTAGGGGGAATAACCACATCCGAAAGTGTAGAACATAACGATTGGTTTGGAACGGTTTATTCCAAAAAATCGGAATATATTTAATTTTTTTGACGCGCTCTTAAGTGGCTGCCGTGGCAAGCTTTCTCTCGCGGCGTCGTTAATATAAACGACCTATTCCAAGGTATTATTCCAAATCTGGATAATTTTTTGAATTTATTTTTGCCCCGGTAAAGGGGTATTGATTTCGTGTGCCTGCTTTCAGGGAACTTGCGACCGCAAATACACCTAAATTATATGAAAGATTTGGAATTTTGTCAAGTTAGTCGGGAAAATTCTCAAGTCATAGGCTGCCGTATGCTGGGCCATATCGCGCAATATTTCGTCGCCCAGTCAACAATCCGTATATAAGGGTCGAATTTTCACCAAAAATCGTATACCATAGGGGGATAAATGCCGGAAGGAAAAGTCTACATGCAGAAAAGTCCCTTGCAAAAATGCCGTGGGTTCTCCCCATTTTCAGGCAAGAACGGTATGTGTTGTTTGGTGTT
>SKJD01000468.1 GCA_007116095.1 Candidatus Hydrogenedentota bacterium | reverse complement strand
AGCGTAGCCGTGACAACAACACCCAGGACAGGGCGAAACAGCATAGGAGAATTAGCGTTACGGTGGCAATATTACCTGAGAAAAGACGGGCATCAATGGTCTCATATATGCCCGGCATGGGTGCCTGGCGGATGCTGCCGTCGGCTTCCTGAATATAGTTGGATATTTTCATGCCCCCGGAAAACTGCTTTGCCAATCCACGTGCAAACACCATCATGGCGAGGGTCACAATAAACGGCTGTAAGTGGAAACGGGCAATTATCGTTCCAGAAACGACACCGCATGCAGTTCCCATGGCGAGCGCGGTGGGGATGGCAATATATGCGGGCAAACCCATGTGGATGCTGAGAATCGAGAACACCACCGCCACCAGGCCCAGCACACTACCGACGGACAGGTCAATGCCGCCGGAAATGATGACGAGGGTCATGCCACAGGCGAGCATGCCGAAGACCGAAATCTGGCGGAGCATGTCGCGATGGACGCCCCACCGGAAGAAAGCGCCATCCGCATGGAAGATAATGCCACACAGAATAACCACCAACAGGGAGAGTAATACGCGCACTTGGGGTTGGGCAAGTAAACGCGATAGCATGATCCAGGCCGGGTGTTGGCGGAATGACGCCATTTCAAATTCGCTCATGTCGTGTCAGTCCCTCCCATAGCCGCCAGCAATATCTTGTCTTGCGTCGCTTCTTGTCGGTCCCAGGTGGCAGTTACCTGGCCGCGGTGAAGCACCAATATCCGGTCGCTCATCGCCAGCAATTCTGGCATTTCCGTACTGATCAGCAGTATCGCCATGCCCGAAGCGGCCCATTTCTGCATCAAGGCATAGATTTCCTGTTTGGCCCCCACATCGACACCGCGGGTGGGTTCGTCCAGCAGGAGCACTTTGGGGTTGATGTCCAACCATTTGGCGAGACAGACCTTCTGCTGGTTACCCCCGGACAAGGTCATCACCGGTTGTTCGACATCCCGCATCCGAATACCCAAAAGTTCCTGGTATTTTCTTGTGGAGAGAGCCTCACGTTTTGGTTGAAGCCAGGCATAAGGAGAATAGGCCGGTATATTCGCCAGGGTGGTGTTTTCTCGTACCCCCATATTCAGGACCAGGCCATCGCTCTTGCGGTCCTTGTTGAGTAATGCGACGCCGGCGCGTAGGGCTTCCCGGGGCGTACGTGGGGCATAGGGCTGTCCATCCAGCCGCATGGCGCCTTGGGGGCGTTTGCCATAGACCCCGAAGAGCGCCGCAAGCAGCTCGGAGGCCCCGGAACCCGATAAACCACCGAGCCCCAAAATCTCGCCACGTCGTAAAGTGAAGGAAACGTGTTGCAGGTAGTTGCGCTGTTTGTTCTCACTTTGGAGCGAAAGCTCTTTGACTTCCAAGCACGCTGGACCCGGGCTGTGGGTACTGGTGGGAAACTGCTCCTGAAAGCTCCGGCCCACCATCTGTCGGATGAGTTTCGGGCGGGGGAGGGCCTCTGCTGTGGTGGTTTCAATCAGGTGGCCGTCGCGCAGTATGGTGATGCGATCTGCGAGGGCATATATTTCATCCATTTTGTGGGTGATGTAGATGATGCCGCATCCTTGTTGCTTGAGGTGCGCAATCCTGTCGAACAACCGGGTAACCTCGGGTTGGGACAGGGCGCTGGTCGGTTCGTCCATCACGAGTATGCGGGCATTGAAGGCCAGGGCCTTGGCAATTTCCACCAATTGTTGGGTCGCCAGCGGCAAGGCGCCAATCGGTTGATCCGGGGGGATGTCCTGGAGTCCCAGACTTTTCAGCAATTGTTCCGCCTGTCTGCGCTGGACACGGTGGCGAACCCAGCCCAGGCGGGTGGTGTGTTCCCGTCCGAGGTACATGTTGTCGACCACGGACATCATCGGAACGAGTGACAGCTCCTGGTGTATAACGGATATGCCCTGTCGCTTTGCTTCCTGCGGCGAGCGTGGTGTAATCCGCTCTCCCCGCAAGCGAATTTCACCAGCATCCGGTGCATGGACGCCTGCGAGGATTTTAATAAGCGTGCTTTTCCCGGCGCCGTTTTCTCCGGCCAGGACATGGACTTCCCCTGCAATCAAGTCGAAATCAACCCCGTGTAATACCTCCTGGCCGGCAAATGACTTGCTTATCCTGGACATGGACAACAATGGCGTTGCGTTTTTTCCCGGTTGATTTGCTCCCAGACCCAAGTTTGTCATCCCTCCCACCAGTTATCAAGATTGCCGGTTTTGTGTAATGCCGTAGTATGGCGTGATTTCATCCTGCACTGCAACATGATCCGTACGCCTGGCAGTACGCGGCATTGTTCCGGTCGTCCATTTTGAACAATTGACCCATTAACACTAAACTTGCTAGGATATAGGCACATGGGATCGGGGGATTAACCAATGAAGCGAACCTGTAATGCCCTACCACTCGATGACTCCTGAGCATACCGTCTCATAGGCAATAGGTCTCGCGGATAAAGTGATCTGGAATTGGAAAACCAGCTTGTGCAACGTTCAAAAGAATTCGAAAACCTCGTACTTGAGCACTTGGACATGCTTTACGCGGTGGCGCTTCGACTTACCCATAATTCCGCAGACGCTGAGGATTTGACCCAAAATACAGTGGTCAAGGCGTTGCGCTTTCATGATAAGTTCAAGGAAGGCACCTACATTAAGGCGTGGTTGCTGACCATTTTGCGCAATACCTTCATCAACGAATACCGCCGGCGCGCACGCCGCCCTACCTTTGTCGAGTTGACGGGCGCCGAACCTGCCCCGCAACTTGGACCGGACCCGCAACTGCCTTTGCAGGCGGAAGAAGGCCGGACCAACGATCTCCTGGAATTGCTGGACGACCAAGTCCGGCATGCCATTGAATCGTTGCCCGATGATTTCAGGATGGCCGTCATCATGGCGGACCTTGAAGACAAATCCTACAAGGAAATCGCTGATGTGATGGAATGCCCATTGGGCACGGTGATGTCACGTCTATATCGGGGCCGAAAATTGCTGCGTGATCAGTTGGAAGACTACGCCCGACACCACCGGGTGGTCAGCACCGCCAAAAAGAACTGATTGCGTCGCTTGCCTTGATGTAATTCTGAATCTGGGGCCTGTAAAACGTTCAGGATTCCGCCCTTTTTCTCCTCTGGATTGCAGACAGGAACCTCCTGTGTCTGCGTGATTTATCCCCTTCGATTGTATACCTTTATTGTGGTATCATTTCATTCAGGGTGGGTAATGAACTGCTGCTCCGTGATTGCCTCACCGCCGACGGCGCCATGGGTAAGGAAGTATTTTACGTGGCGCCTTTACAAATTCATGCGCACAACATCGCTTGCTGTAATTGTCATCAAACAGCAACGCATTGGTCGGGGCTGGGTGAAATTCGATCGGCGCAGCAGGGCGCCGTTATATGCTCCCGGCCAGCTACTTGATTTTGTCACCACAAACCTGCTTAAGATATGCGCAGTAAATAACTTGCTGTTTGTGCGCAAATAGGAGTGGCGATGTGTCGCTTGTTGCGCCGGCAAGTTGTGCTGCCTGCCATGAGGGGTGGTTATCTTCAAAGCATTGTTTCGTTAAACGGATAGTTTTTGTTTTCTTATTGTATAAATTAACGTACGACTGGGCTGGCATGCGGAACATGCCTGAAGCATCCGGTCTGTTATTGATTGAAAGGAGGGTCGAATCCCGTGACAATGACCAAGCGCGAACTGGTGACGGAGGTTGCCAACAAATTGGGAATGACCCAGAACGAGGTTACAGATATTATCGAAGGCGCTTTTGAAGTCATTGCACAGGGTCTGGCCGAAGGCGAACGCTGGGAATTGCGTGATTTCGGTATTTTCGAAGTAAAGGTGCGTGCAGCGCGCCAGGGGCGTAACCCCCGAACCGGGGAGGTCGTGCCGGTGCCGGAACGCCGCGTCGTGACTTTCAAGCCCGGCAAGAAAATGAAAGAACGTGTAGCCAGGGCCACCATGAAGCTGTCACCTTCGCCGGATAACCACCGCGAATAACCGGGTGTATTGACGTAAGCATTGCGATGGAAATATGGACCGCTTGGGAGGATGCGCAGTAGTGCTGGATGCTTGGGATAAAATTTTGTTGTCGGCGGACACGACGACCGAAATGAACACGGTGGCGTTGACCCGAGGCGATTCTTTGCTGGTGGAAACCTCGGTGTTGTGTCGGCGCAAGCATTCCGAGCGATTACTGGAAACCGTTGACTGGGTACTCAAGGAAGCGGAACTGACGCTGGATGCGGTGGATTGTCTGGCCATATCGAATGGGCCAGGTTCCTTCACCGGCCTGCGGATCGGCGCGGCAACCTGGAAGGGGCTGGCTTTTGCATTGGACAAACCTCTGGTAGCCGTGCCTACCCTGGACGCCATGGCGTTATCGGCGCCGCTTCAGGAAGGCCGACTGCTGGTTGCCCTGGATGCGCGTATGGGGGAAGTCTTCGGCGCGCTCTACCAGGTGGATAAACGTGGTCTCTCCACCATGCAAGAAGGTGACGCGCTCACGTCCGGGGGCCTTCAAAAACTCCAGGAAGACGCTGTAGCGCCAATAGAAGCATTTCTGCAAGACGTCAATGAGCCCCTGTACTGCATAGGTGATGGCGCTTTGCTCTACCAGAAGGCGATACATAGCAAGGCTCCAGACGCCATTATCGCGCCGGCCTGGCTATCATTCCCGCGCGCCGCCGCCATTGGGATACATGCCTGTCAGTTGTTGGCGCAGGGTGTGGCGCATGACCCCGCACTTTGTAACCCCATCTACCTGCGCAAGTCCCAGGCTGAAATTAATCGCGAGAAGCGGTTACTTGAAGCGTAATGGCTATGGGTGCGGTTGCGTTGGTCCCGTTACGTTTTGAGCGGCTTCGCGCTGAACATTTCCGAACCCTCTATCAAATTGAGCAGGAATCCTACCCCGATCCCTGGAGCCACGGGATGTTCTTGCAGGAAATCACCAATCGAAGCTCCTTTTTCTATGTAACCTATCGGGGTGAAGAACTCGTGGGCTACGGCGGATTCTGGTTGGTGGTGGATGAAGCGCATATCACCAAAGTCACCGTGACGCCCGCTTTTCGCCGTCAGGGCTTGGGACGCCGCATCATGGATTTCCTTTTGCGCCAGGGCAAGGCTATGGGAGCCACCTATGCCCGCCTGGAAGTTCGTGAGCACAATCCCGCTGCGCGTAATTTATACGATGACATGGGATTCCAGATTGTTGGGGAGCGCAAAGGCTATTATGCCCGGAGTAATGAAACGGCCATTGTCATGGTGAAGACGCTGTAACGCCAAGTTGGAGTTGGGATGTCCAGATTTACGCGGAAACTACCCCTGGCCCTCTATGGCCTGACGGGCGGCATCGGCTCCGGAAAGAGCAGTGCGGCGGCGCAGTTTGAAGCCTGCGGCGTTCCGGTCATTGACGCGGACAAGCTTGGGCATCAGGTGATTGCGCCCGGTGGACGCGCGGAAGCCGCGGTGCGTGATGCCTTTGGCGATGCCATACTGTCGGACGGCGTCATCGATCGCAAGAAGCTGGGACAGCAGGTCTTTTCGGCCCCGGAAAAACGCGTGATCCTGAATGCCTTGGTGCATCCCGCCATCTACGCCGAGGTGGAAGCTGCCTGCTACCGCCTGGCGCAGGAAGGCCATCCGGTTGCCCTCATGGAAGCCGCTTTGTTGGGAGAAGACGGCGCCATTGATTCCGCTTTTTCCGGTCTGATACTGATCCTGGCCGATGACTCGATCCGAAAAGCCCGCCTTTGCGAAGCCCGGGGGCTCAGCCCGGAAGAAGTAGATCAGCGCATCGCATCCCAAGTCCCTCCCGAATCAAAGATTCCGATGGCCACCTGGGCAATCGACAACAATACGGATCGCCCGTCCCTTAACAATGCGGTTACACGCATTGCCCAGGCCCTCTTTGAGCGTCATCCCCGCAGCTCCTGAACCCATCCCCGGAATCTACTAAATGCACCCGCCATACCAAGTTCCGCTTTGAACGGCCCCATCGGGTTTGCAACAACCGGTTGAATGTATTATCATGCGGTAAACATTGTGCATGGAGGTCGCAATAAGCCTATGGAAGCATTGGGAATGCGCTTATAATTCAAGCTGATGGGGGTATGAGATGTCCATGATGAGTTCATTACTGGTTTTGGGGATGACCGTAAATATGTCCCTGGGAGCTTGGGAGCCGGCAGGCGACAAGCTGCTTACGCCGTGGGTGGAGGATATCAACGTAGAGGCGCCCTTACCGGAATACCCCCGCCCCATGATGGTGCGTGAAGACTGGCTTAACCTCAACGGCCTTTGGGACTACGCGATACAAAAACGCACAGCCGATGCCCCCGCCAGCTACGAAGGCGAAATATTGGTGCCCTTTGCCGTGGAGTCGGCGCTTTCAGGTGTGGGTCAGGAAGTCGGTGCGGAAAACCGCCTGTGGTATCGCCGTAGCTTTGAGGTGCCCGAAGACTGGTCTGGGCAGCGGGTGCTGCTGCATTTTGGCGCGGTGGACTGGGAAGCCAACGTCTGGGTGAATGGGCATCCTGTGGGTCGGCATCAGGGCGGGTATACGCCGTTCAGCTTTGATATCACCAGCGCACTGTACGATGGAGGCAGCCAGGAAATCATCGTCTCCGCTTGGGACCCTAGCGATGCCGGTTTCCAGGCCCGGGGCAAGCAGGTGGCCAATCCCCATGCTATCTGGTATACCCCGGTAACGGGTATTTGGCAGACGGTTTGGTTGGAGCCCGTACCGCAAACTTCTATCCATGACGTGAAAATCACGCCCGATGTGGACAACAGCCAGGTCCGGTTGGAAGTGGCGACTGTCGGAGCTCAACGTGATGTGGAAATCGTGGCCACAGCGAAGGGCAATGGTTTTGAACGTGAAATTCGTTCAACCGACAATACCCTGATCATTCCCGTCGATGAGCCCCGGCTCTGGTCGCCGGATGAGCCCTTCCTCTATGACTTGGAAGTCCGTCTCGTACAGGACAACCAGACCATTGATGCCGTCGAAAGCTATTTCGGCATGCGCAAGATCGAGGTGCGTAAGGATGGGCAGGGGATTAATCGGCTTTACCTCAACAATGAACTTCTGTTTCAGTACGGTCCGTTGGATCAGGGGTGGTGGCCGGACGGCTTGTACACAGCTCCGACGGATGAAGCGTTGCGCTATGATGTGGAAGTGACGAAGCAACTTGGCTTCAATATGCTGCGTAAACACGTTAAAGTGGAGCCACAGCGCCTGTATTATTGGTCCGACAAGCTGGGCGTGCTGGTCTGGCAAGATATGCCTAATGGCGACGGACACATCCATGGCGACATGCCGGACTTGGACCGGGACCCGCAGTCAGCCGTGCAATTTGAATATGAGTATCGCCAGCTTATCGAGTCGTCCTACAATCACCCCAGCATCGTCATGTGGGTGCCGTTTAACGAAGGCTGGGGCCAGTACGACACCGAGCGAATCGTTGACTGGACCAAGGAACTGGACCCCACGCGCCTTGTGAACAATGCCAGTGGCTGGACGGATCGCGGTGTGGGGGATGTGCATGACATTCACAGCTATCCCGGACCGGCCATTGCGCCCATGGAAGAGGATCGCGCCGTAGTCCTGGGTGAATTCGGTGGGCTTGGCTTGCCGATCTCCGGGCATACCTGGCAAGAAGAAGAAAATTGGGGTTATCGCAGCTACGAAACGGTGGAAGACCTGACCGCAGCCTACACCAATCTCATTTACCGGCTGCGTCCGCTGATTGGCCAGGGCTTGGCAGCGGCGGTTTACACGCAGACGACTGACGTGGAGATCGAGGTGAATGGCTTGATGACCTACGACCGGAAAATCATCAAGATGGACATGGACGAAATTGCTGCATTGAACAACACGGTGTATCTACCCCCGCCTACGTATAACGTGCTATTGCCCAATGCGATTCATGGCGAGCAGACCTGGAAGTACACGGAAGAAAACCCCGGGGAGCATTGGCATGCCCCGGACTTTGACGACAGCGCCTGGGAGACGGGCATGGGGGGCTTTGGCACCTCCGGTACTCCGGGCTCCATCGTGGGCACGGAATGGAATAGTTCCGACATCTGGCTTCGTCGTACCTTTACATTGGAGGATGCGGATTTGGAGGAAGTCTTGCTTTTCATCCATCATGATGAAGATGCTGTGGTGTATATTAACGGCGTCAAAGCAACGGAAATTGGCGGCTACGCCATCAATTATTTCCCCGCGCATATCGCCGAGGAAGCCCGGGCGACGTTACAGCCCGGCGAGAATGTGCTGGCGGTCCATTGCCGCTATACGGGTGGTGGGCAGTATATTGATGTCGGGTTGCTGGAGCTTGAGGAAGTAGAATAGGGCAGCCTTGGTCGTACAACGAAAAAAATT
>SKJD01000248.1 GCA_007116095.1 Candidatus Hydrogenedentota bacterium | reverse complement strand
TCTCACCCCGCCTGAAATCAGTGTGGCTCAGGCGTTGGCGCTAGACGGGTTGCTGCTGTCATATTGCTGCACCACTTCGAGGAGATCGTCAGCTTTGAAGGGCTTGATGAGGTAGCCTTCGGCGCCTTCGGCATGCACCCGGCCAGGGTCCTGTTCGATGGGCTTGGCGGTGACGAAGTAGACCCGAAGATGGCGCAGGCCAGGATCATTCTTGATACTCCGGCAGACTTCCCAGCCATTGAGGTCGGGCATGGCGATGTCAAGCAGCACCAGCCAGAAGCCACCTTGCTGGAGCAGTTGCAGCGCCTCTTCCCCATTTTTACAGGTCACGGCCTCGTAGCCACTGGCCTCCAGGCAACGCTTCATAAACAGCAGAATCTCGGGGTCATCGTCCACACAAAGAATCTTCCGGCCTTTGGGGGCCGCCTCGCTGTGCGGTTGATTCCCAAAACCCTCGGCAGCCTGCCCCACACCGCGACTCAGGGCATAGTGGATGGCGCTGAGCAGGGTACTCTTCCGGAAGGTACGGCCCATTCGCCCAGCGATAAAGTTATTGCAACGTTCTACCAGGGCATCGTCACTGGTGATTAACAGGAGGGGAATCGGCTCCAGCTCCGGCTGCGCCTGGATGGCTTCCAGTAGCCCAGGCTCGATATCCAGCATCTCGGCGTCAACCAGGAGGCAATCCGGCCGGTATTTCAAGACCAGCGAAACCGCCACTTCCAGGTATGATGCATGCACCAGTTCCATGCCTTCCGGCATGAGCATGCTCCGAATCTGCGTGCTCAAGGCGCGATCCTGGCTGAGCAGGGCCACCAGGAGATGCGATTCGATGGGCAACGGCTGGTGCTGAGCGCTTTCTTCGCCTTCTTGAACACGCTGATCAGCACTGCTTAGGGGCAGGGTAAAGGAGAAGAGAGTTCCTTCGCCCACCTTGCTGCTTACCAGTATCCGGCTGCCATGCAGCCGCATGATGTCCTGGGATATGGAGAGGCCGATACCCGTGCCGCCATACTTTCGGGTGGAAGAGGCGTCATATTGGTAGAAGCGGGTGAAAATCTTGTCAAGCGCTTCCTCCGGCATGCCAATGCCGGTGTCCGTTACGGAGATTTCTACATCGCCTTCGGCCACACGAATATCAATGGTGACGGAACCGCCATCTTCGTTGAATTTCACCGCGTTGGACAGCAGGTTAATGAATACCTGCCCCAATTTGCCCTTGTCCCCCTCTACCATGACGGCGCGATCCTCGCCTTCCAGCAGGGTAGCGCCTTCGTAGACATTGATCTTCAGGGCAATACGGCGGCTGTTGGCCGTCGGTTTTACCGTGTCCAGCGCGGCCTGGGCGCAGTCCACAAGGTCGAAGTTGTCGAACATAAGCTCTTCGGCGCCCCGATGCAGGCGGGAGAAGTCGAGCAGATTCTCGATCAGCGTCACGAGCTTTTCAATATTGCGCAGGCTGATGTTGAGGTATTCGCGCTGCATGTCGTTGACGGGACCGACCTTGCCGTTGTAAATCATGTCGTTGTAGCCCATGACCGCGACCAGGGGCGTCCGTAGTTCATGCGACACATTCGACAGCAGGTTGGTTTTCATCTCATCGAGCGTCTTCAACTCCTCGATGGCATCGTGCAGGCGTTCCCGCGCCCGGGTAACCTCTTCCAGCGAATGCTGGAGATTCTCCACCAACTGGGTATTGCGAATAGCCACGGCGACGTGCGGGGCCATCTGGCTGAGCACCTTCACCGCATGCTTGTCATAGGCGCGTATACGTTCCGCGCCGAGATTGAGCGAACCGATAATCTGCCCGGTAGCATGCAGGGGCACACAGACACAGCTTTGAATTTCTTCCGGAAACAGGCCAGCCAGAGAAGCTTCTGCCTGTTTAATATTATCCACAATCACCGGCTGCCGTGCTTCCGCCACTTCTTGCGACAGCACCGGCATGGGCGCTTCTTCCTGGGTGCTGGTGCTGAAGTCCGGCCAGAGCTGGTGGGTGACGTAACGCTCATCCTGATCACTGCGCAGCACCAGCCCGGCATAATCGAAAGGAATCAGGCGGCGTAGCTCGTCGGCGATAGTCTCAAAGACCCGGCCAGCTTCCAGGCTGGAATTGATGACGTTGGCAATCTGGTTGATCGCACTGATACGTTCCGAACGCTCACGGGCTTCGCGTTCCAGCCGCACGTTCTGGGTGACGTCCCGGAAGCTGCCTTCCATGCCCAGCAGCACCCCGCCCTCGTCAAAAACCTGGCTGGCGGAGAACTCGACGCAAATCGCTCGGTTGTCCCGGGTACGCATCCAGACACGGGAACGCTCGACAAAGCGATAGCGCGCCAGCTCACTGGTCATGCGATCATATTCGCCCTGCTCCACAAAAAGGGTCTGCAGGTTCATGTGATGCAGCTCATCGGGCTTGTCATAGCCCAAAATATCCGCACCGGCGGGATTCATCAGGGAAAGGTTGCCGTCGGAGTCGGCCTGGTAGATGCCGTCGCGCATGGAGTTAAAAAGACTCCGATAACGCTCTTCCGATTCCGCCAGCCGATTGAGATTATGGCGCAGGGCCGTGGCCATCTTGTTGAATGAAGAGGCCAGCTCCTCGATCTCATCGCCCGTATCGATCTTCAGCTTCAGGTCCAGGTCCCCATGACGGATGATCTGAGCCCCTTCATTCAACAACGCCACCGGCCGGATGATGTTGTTGTTGACAAAACGATAGGTAATAATGCCGAAAAAGGCGATCACCAGGCTGCTGACCACCAGGGTAAGGATAGCGACAAAATTGATGCCGCGATAAACCAGGTAGGTCGGTCGATATACGGCCAGGTAAAGGTTGTGGCGGGGGTGCATGCGCTGATAGGCCATGATAACGGGCTGGACGGAATCACCGACACGGTAGCGCCACAATATGAAAGAATCGTTGTCTTTCTCTGAATCCATCAGGCGCTGCGCCAGGGTAGGGTCCATAACGTCATGCCGGGGCATCCGCAGTTCCCCGTCGTTATCCAGGGGACGGTGCAGGACAAAATTGCCTTCGTCGGCGAGGTGAAATATTTCATAGCGGTTGCCGAAATCCCGGCCCAGGCTGTCCCGGGTGAGGTCCAGGGCATACTCGAAGATGTCCAGAACACCCTGTATTTCGGAGAGATAGCCCAGTACCTCGCCACTGCCCGGATCATAGACTGGGCTGACAAAACGCACCGCATAACGCCGGTCATCGCCCAGCATGTAGAAATCCAGGAGCGCGGGTTCAAAGATGCGATCCGTCCATTCCGGATGCGACTGCTCCTCCAGGGGCAGTTCCTCCGTGGCGATGATGATGTCCCCATGTTCATCGTAGAGGCTGTAGGAGGATTCCAGTCCGCCGGCGCGTTTGGCTTCCGTGCGCAGGCGCGCCAGCAGGCGGGTCAGGCGATCAACATCTTCGCGGGCGTCGGGGGAAAGCAGGACATTGAGAACTTCGGAGGAATGGGAAATCCGGGCGGCCATCTGTAACCGGCCCTTTAGGGCCAGGTCAATGCCGGCGGCGGATTTTGCTGCGGAACTGCTGAGGCTTTGCCGTACGGCGATTTGCTGGCCTTCCCGTGCGAATACATAGCCGATGATCAAGGCCAAAGCAACAGGAATGACCCCCACCCAGAGGATGGAGGTCAGAAATTTCCGTTCAATGTCGCCTCGCCTGGGGCGTTTGCGTTTCATACAGCCCCCTCAGCCCGCTTGAAACGCACACCGACAGGCCAGCCAAGCCATGCACCGCTATTCGACATGATCTGTTCAGTCGACCACGCGCTCTTTGGAAAGCAGCATCCGTACCTTGTCCAACAACTGTTCCACGCGGAAAGGCTTGGGCAGGTATTCATCGGCGCCACATTCAAAAATGCGCTCAATGTCCTGCTCTTTGGTCAGGCAAGTCACCGCCATGATCGGGATGTTCTGCGTCAACTCATTGTCCCGCAGGGCCTTGCATACCTCGAAACCATTGATTTCAGGCATGAGAAAGTCCAACAGAATCAAATCCGGCGTCATCTGGGCCGCTTTCAGGCCCACTTCCGTGGCGTTGCTTACCTTGACCAGCTCGAAACCTTCATCCATCAGGATTTTTTCCATGAGCATCAAGGCATCAGGATCATCGTCAACCACCATAACTTTCTGTACCGATGATTCCTTGTCACGGGGAAACATGTCATACTTTTCCCGGAAATCATCCAGGTCGTGATCCAGAATGCGGTAGTGCCCCCCCGGCGTACGCGAGGCTTTGATCAGTCCCTGCTTAATCCAGTTCTTGATACTGTGATGCGTCACATGACAAATTTTTGCCGCTTCAAACGTGGTATAGGCTTTCGTCTCTCGCTCGGCCATCTCTTTCCGATCTCCTTTTTTCTATCTTCAGGCGCCCCGCACCTCCGTTTAAGCAGGATTGGACGGCCCTTACACTTAAGGGTATGGCTACCAATTGCTATGCGCGATACCTGCACCGCGCCCGGCAACCATGTATACAGAAAATAAGCATTCAAATTCGCCAGCCGCTGGTGCAGCTAACGAAAACAAAGCCATCAAGGACTGACAATAATCAGTATATACTTACTAAAATGGGTTTAATTGAGATTATAACGCCCAATATCGAAGCTTGTCAATTTATTTTGAAATTCTCTTACTGTCCTGTTTTCATTAGCTTAGATGTCAATAGCAAACGCCAGAATGTAAAAAAAGTTGGCGCGATTTCAAAGAATTTCGTCTATACGCAACCTAGTAGGCCGGACTTGGTCAGTAAACGCGTATTTACGCGTACCAAAGCGGCAGATTCAGGCTATAATTTTTGAACTTGTACCCCAAAATCGGCGAATCAATGGGGTCACGCAACTGCAATTTACTAAATATATATATAATGAGACCCGATAGTTTCCGATTTGGCTACAAAATTTTGGATTTTTTTAGCTAGAATAGAAATACTTTTACGAGCTTCCTCAACCTGCACGGCGTATAAGCATGACGGATCATGATTATTTTTGCAAATTTGTGGAAACACCCCGCAAGGAAAGTGGTATACTATAGGTGAAAAAGCATTGGCGACACACCGTGCGGTAGCGTTGTTCAGATCCGACCAGGCAGGTCGGCAATCAAGGCAACCGGCTACATTTTGTGGGCGGTCTAAGGGACCATACACAAAATCACGCACGATTTGCAATACACGGGAACGTCGCTGAAGCCGCAAATAAACCCAATAAGGAGACCCATTACTCGCATGAAGAAAGAAGAAGCCATCCAGGTGGAAGGCACAGTTATTGAACCTTTGCCGAACGCTATGTTTCGGGTAAAGTTGCAGAATGATCACATGGTATTGGCTCATATTTCGGGAAAAATGCGCAAGTATTACATCCGAATTCTGCCGGGGGACCGCGTGACGCTGGAAATGTCGCCGTACGATCTGACCAAAGGGCGCATCACCTACCGCTACAAATAAGCGACCTGCCCAAACGTCGCTCCCTCTCCACCCTTCAACTGCACCCTACAAAGCAACACCACACATACTGTCGGGCCTGACTTCGCTTCTGCGTGGCATTCCAGGCGCTCCGGTAAAGGGTGCGCTTTTGCCTGCCCGTAATCGCATCCCTCAATACCAGAGACAAGCATGTTGCCTCGGTACACCCCCGAAACAGTATACTTTGGAGTAGCCCCGGTTTCGGGCGGGGGCGGTTAATGCGCAGCACCATCCCAAGTCTGATTACGGCGCACAAACCCTTGGTCAGCAAATGAGCTCGGGAAACACCTAAGGCATACAATATGTAGGCGCGCCGATCGGAAAATGTGGAGGAATTGTTCTGGTATGAACTTGCAACATGAAGCGATTTCAGGTAGCACCTACTCCGAACGGCGTTACGGACTCAACTTTGGTTGGACTTTCGCATTTTTCCTGAGCTTTGTCTATATCGGGGGGGCGGGCTGCGTTCCCGAGGCGCCCACCCGCACGGAGCCGCCCGCCGCCGAAGAAGAACAGGGCTATGTCGAATACGGCTACACGGTGGTCGCGGAATATCCCCACGACACCGACGCCTTCACCCAGGGGCTGGAATTCCACGACGGCTATCTCTATGAAGGCACCGGTCTGCGCGGGCGTTCGTCGCTCCGCAAGGTCGATCTCTATACCGGCGAAGTACTCCAATACCATGCCCTGGACAACCGCTATTTCGGGGAAGGCATCACGATCTTCGACGACCGAATCTACCAGCTCACCTGGACCAGCAACACCGGTTTTGTCTACGATTTGGAAAGTTTTGAGCTGCTGGACACCTTCAGCTACCCGACCGAGGGATGGGGTCTCACACAGGACGGCGAGCGATTGATCATGAGCGATGGCACGGACCAGCTCTATTTCCTGAATCCCTACACCTATGAGCGCATCGGTTCCATTCATGTCCATGATGATTACGGCCCCGTGGATAAAATCAACGAGCTGGAGTTCATCGACGGCAAGGTCTATGCGAATATCTGGAAGCAGGACCTACTGGTCATCATCAACCCCGAGAGCGGCCAGGTGGTTGGCAAGGTTCATCTGGACGGCCTGCTTACGCCACGGGAGCGGCTGCGGGTAGACGTGCTGAACGGCATCGCCTGGGATGAAATCGAGGAACGGCTTTTCGTGACCGGCAAACTCTGGCCGAAGCTCTTCAAAATCCAGCTAGTCGAACTGGATTAGAACTGGGCGCCCATCCGGTGTCGTTGGCCTATTGAATGTCAGAACTGCGATCCATCAACGCCTGGGTCAACGTCACAAACTCGTTCAAGCTGAGTGTCTGCGGACGACGTCCGCTATCTATTCCCACGGCTTCCAGGGCCTCGGCTGCCAGCTCGGGGGCCAACCCCATCACCCCCGCCTTCACCAAGGTGTTCCGCAAGGTCTTCCGGCGCTGAGAGAACGCGGTGCGCACCACCTTCATCAGCTTATTACGGTCCACCTCAGGATATCGCGTGCCGGGAATCAGGCGAAAGCGCACAATGCAGCTATCTACCTTCGGGCGCGGCATGAAACAGGACGCCGGCACATGGTGCACGATGTCGATGTCAGCATAAAACTGCGCGGCCAAGGTCAGCACCCCATAATCCGCGCTGTTCACCGGCGCCACCAGGCGCTGCCCCACTTCTTCCTGCAACATCACCACCATGCGTTCGAAAAACAGGGGAGATTCCAGGAACTCGAATATGATGGGGGTCGTGATGTAGTACGGCAGGTTCGAGAGCATCTTGTAAGAAGTTGCTCCCGGAATATGCTGCGCCGCCAACTGGTCAATGGCGTGGTTCAGGATGTCGCCCCGAAAGAGGTGCACATGGGACATCTGGCCGAATTGCTCTTCCAGACAAGGCAGGAAAGTCGCATCAATCTCCACCGACAAGACCTGCCCCGCCTCCCGGACAATACGACGAGTCAACGCCCCCAACCCGGCCCCGACTTCCAGCACGGCATCCTCGGACGTAAGCGCCGCGGCGTCCACCATAATGCGGTTGATATTGTCGTCCAGGAGCAGGTTCTGGCCGAGCCCCTTCTTGAAACGGATGTTGTGCCGGCGACACATATCCCGGAGTGAAAAGGCCTGCGGCGCGTTTGCAGCCCCCGAAGAGGCGGAAATATCGTTTTCGTCACGGTGCATAAGTATATCGAAGTCCCACGCTGTACGCAGCGGTGTCGGGTTGATTCAGAAAAAAGTTCCGGGTGATTGTATGCTCCATTTTACCGGATCAGCCGAAGCTGGAAAACATGAACACAAAGTATGCGTTCGAGTCTCCTTCAAACTCTTCGGAGAAAGTACGGGTATCCAGCGCCTGGGTCACGGCGGCGTCTTCCGGAGGCATTTCAATCGGCAGCTCTATGATTACATAATCCATCGGGGTCAGGCTGCCGTCGGGCTCTTGCTGATGCAGCTCCTGGACCGTAATCTCGATTTCATGTAGGTCAAAGCCGCCGGTGGGGAAGGTCAGTTGCCCTTCCAGCCGCCACAAGTCCTCTTCGTCATTGTAGCGAAGCGTACCTTGAAGATCGAAACTGCCGAAAATGTCGTAGCCATTGCCATCGTCCGCCGCGGTCACATAGGCCGCGACATTCAGGCCGCCTTCATCGGTACGTTGCAAAGGCATGCCGCTACTGCCCATCTGCGCGTCGATCTCCGCGATCCACTCCTCATCCGTCTCCGGCATGGTGACCATGTCTTCCATCTCTTCGGGCGCATCCCGCACTGTGTCGGTCGCTTCATGCTCCTCCACGGCTTCCGGGGATTCAGAAGCGTCTTCCTCGGGTTCCGGTGCGGACGCTGGCTCAGGCTCAGGCTCAGGCTCAGGCTCTGGCTCTGGCTCTGGCTCAGGCTCTGGCTCTGGCTCAGGCTCTGGCTCTGGCTCTGGCTCTGGCTCTGGCTCTGGCTCTGGCTCTGGCTC
>SKJD01000481.1 GCA_007116095.1 Candidatus Hydrogenedentota bacterium | reverse complement strand
TCAAGCGGAAGCCGCCCCGGAAGATAACTACATTTACGCCCTGTTGCCGAAGGATGATCCCTTCGTGAAGGGAGTGCTGGTGGGTCGGCAGTTATCTTTAGAGGTCCGTGATGCGCTCTTTGCCCCCTTCCCCTGGCTGCTGCCGGGGCAGGCTCCGGAAACACAGCCGGAAGCTAGCGAATAAGTCGAGGAGCCATGCGACTCTATGGCGTCGATTTCACCAGTGCACCGCGCCCCCGCAAGCCGATTGTGACGGCCTGCGGACGCTTGCAGGGCCGTGCCCTCCACATCGAGGCTGTCGAACGTTACGTCACCCTGGCGGACTGGGCGGACTCCCTGAAGCGACCGGGGCCCTGGGTCATGGGCTGTGATTTCCCCTTCGGGCTGCCTCGTAACTTCATTGATGCGGTCGGTTGGCCGCAGGAGTGGAATGACTGCGTCCAGCATGTGGCTGGGCTTCCGAAAACGGAATTCGAAGCTACAATCGCAGCTTTTCGTTCGCATCGTCCGCCCGGCAAAAAACATCCCCTGCGTATCCCGGATCAGCGTGTTGGCGCTTGCAGTCCCCTCATGCTGCACGGCGTGCCGGTCGGGAAAATGTTTCATGCCGCCGCGCCCTGCCTGCTGGAGGCGTCCCTCCACATTGTCCCGTGTCGGCCCCGGCCCGAAGATCGGGTGGTGATCGAAGTCTATCCCGGGGCCGTGGCGCGCCATCTCATCGGGAAAGCGCCCTACAAAGGCGGTTCCACGGCCCAGGCGCTACAGCGCCATGAGCACCGGGCCGCTTTGATGCAAGCCTTGCAACAGACGCCGCCAATCGCCCGATATGGTGTTCAGTGTCGCTTTTCACCGGCCCTTGGCGCGGCCATGCTGGCGGATTACAGTGGCGACATCCTCGATGCGGTGCTCTGTCTTTTGCCGACGGCTTGGGCGGCAAGCCGTTCAGACGGAAGCTATGGCATACCCTCCGATGCCGATCCCCTGGAAGGTTGGCTGGTTGATCCGGCGACGTTGCGGAATCCGGGCTAAAAATTACGCACCAGCGCCTCGTCGATTTTCCCGCGGCGATCCGCCCGGGAATTAACGTTGCGAGTCGCCTGCACGGTTTCAAAGGTATAGGCGCCGTACAACTCCTGAATCAGCGGGGTCATGGAGTTGGAGAGGAGCACCTTGACCCCGTTGTCGGTCAGTGTGGCGAATACTTCGGCAAGCCGACGTTGGTCATCCTCATTGAAATCGTCCTTATTGTACTTGGTGAAGGAGGCGCTTCGGGAGAGCGGGTGATAGGGCGGGTCAAAATAGACCAAATCCCCGGCTTTGGCGCGTTCAAGCACCGTCTCAAATGGCGCGACGTCAAGCCAGACCCCCTGTAAGGCCTGCGCAACGGCTTGATGGTTCGTCTCATCGCAGATGCGCGGGTTAATGTATGCCCCCATGGGTACGTTGAATTCTCCCCGTCGGTTCTCGCGGAAAAGGCCGTTGAAACACGTGCGGTTGAGGTAAATGATGCGCGCTGCCCGGGCCGCCAAACCTTCGGGCAGTTCCGCACGTACGGCGTAGTAGTATTCCTTGTCGTGCCGCGCCTGGTGCATGGCGAGCAGACGCATGACCCGCTCGGTATGGTCCCGTAGCCCCAGGTAAGTCTCCATCAGCCGGATATTGCTGTCCGAGAGAAAGGCCTGCTGACCCTGGTCCGGCTTCAGGCGCTCGCTGCGGTAGAGGTCAAAAAAAAGCGCCCCCGCACCGACAAAGGGCTCGTGATAGCGTTGGAACGGCTCCGCCAACGCAACCCGCTGTTGTAATTCCGGCAAGAGTTGGCCTTTGCCCCCGGCCCATTTCAGAAAAGGGTGGGGGACGGGATGATTGCGACGGGTGCTGCGGGCTATGGACATGGGGCGTGGGATTTCCTTTCTCATTCAAGTGAGGGTGGCTACATGGGGCTGCCATTATAGCCGCTGTGGGGTGGGGTGATGCCATTTCCGGGTGTTGCGGTGTTGTGTCGGAATAGGGGGGATCAGGGCAATGTTTGCTTAAACAAGGGGCTGCGATCCGGTCGGACAGGAGTACGGTTATTTTTGTGCTGGAGCCGCCGTTCGCAGGTCTTAACCGAGACCCGAATACACAATACCCTATTACTGGAAGGAGAAATTGCATGAAAGAACGTACAGGCGAAGTGACATTTAAGGGCAATCCCATCACGCTGATTGGCCCCAAGCTGGCAGCCGGGCAGGATGCCCCTGATTTTGCCTTGCTGGACAATAAATTGACCAAAGTCGGTCTGAAGGATACCAGCGGCAAGGTGCGCATTCTCAGCGTGGTGCCCTCGCTGGACACCGGTGTCTGCGATCAGCAGACCCGTCGTTTCAACCAGGAAGCCGAGGCCTTGGGCGACTCGGTACAGGTCTACTGCGTAAGCGCCGACCTGCCGTTCGCACAGGCCCGTTGGTGCGGCGCGGCGGAAGCCTCGAATATCCAGGCGCTTTCGGACCATTTTGATCTGAACTTTGGCGATGCCTGGGGCACGCACATCAAAGAGCTACGACTGAACTCCCGGGCCGTGTTCGTGGTGGACGCCCAGGACAAGATTGTCCATGCCGAGTATGTCACCGAAGTGACCGAGCATCCGGACTACGACGCCGCAATCAAGGCCGCGAAGGCCGCCCTGTAATCGTTTGTATCGGGGCCTCCCGAAAGGTCCTGTCAATTCTCTACAATAATGACCTCGTTGTGTTGCGCAGGGTGTGCCGGAATGAGCCGGGAGCACCCTGCACAACGCATTAATTGAACATCTGGAATCTGGTGGATGATGTGAATATGGCGCGCCTTGCTTGTCCTTTATTTATTGGAAAACATGGCAGAACTCCCGGCCTGACGCCGATAACCGTTGGGAAATCGGAGACTTGGTTGCGCGGAATCTACGGCGCGAAAACTCGAAAAACTTGCATATGTCGCCGTTTTGTGTTAAAATAGCGCCGTTTTGCCTGAAAAGACGCGGTTCAGCGTACTTTTTCCAATGACAACCACCAACGAAGGGTAGATCTGCCATGGAATATCGGATTGAACGGGACACGATGGGGGAAATGCGTGTGCCAGCCGACAAGTATTACGGCTGTCAGACGGCTCGCTCCCTGGTAAATTTCAAAATCGGGGGCGAAATAATGCCCCAGGAGCTCATTGTCGCCTTTGGCTACCTGAAAAAGGCGGCGGCCCTGGTGAACCTTGAAATGGGGAAGCTGGACGAGCGCCTCTGTCACGCCATCTGTGAAGCCTCCGACGAGGTGATTCATGGCGAACTCATGGATCATTTTCCGCTGGTCGTGTGGCAGACCGGTAGCGGTACGCAATCGAACATGAACGTCAACGAGGTGATTGCGAATCGGGCCATCCAGATTCTGGGTGGGGAAATGGGCAGCAAAGACCCGGTCGACCCGAATGACCACGTGAACATGTCCCAGTCCTCGAATGACACCTTTCCTACGGCCATGAGTATTGCGGTGGTGGATGAAATCCATGATCGGCTGCTGCCGGCCCTGGAGAAGTTCCATGTCTCTCTGGAGCAACTCTCCGAGCGTTTCAAGGACATCATCAAGATTGGCCGGACCCACCTGACGGACGCCACCCCCTTGACGCTGGGGCAGGAGTTTTCCGGCTACGCCAAGCAGGTGGAATATGGTGTACAGCGTGTGAAGATGTGCTTGCCGCACCTGGGTGAGCTGGCCATCGGCGGTACGGCGGTCGGTACCGGCCTGAACACGAAAAAGGGCTATGCCGAGAAGATGGCCCAGAAGATTTCCGAGCTGACCGGTCACACCTTCACTTCGGCTCCGAACATGTTTGAGGCGCTGGCTGCGCACGACGCAATGGTCATGTGCTCTGGCGCCATGAAGACCATCGCCGCCAGCTTCATGAAGATTGCCAACGACATTCGCTGGCTGGGCAGCGGGCCGCGTTGCGGCCTCGCCGAACTGATTCTACCCGCCAACGAGCCGGGCTCAAGCATCATGCCGGGCAAGGTCAACCCGACTCAGTCCGAAGCGATGACCATGGTGGCCGCGCAGGTCATGGGCAACGATGTCGCCATCAACATCGGCGGCGCCTCGGGCAATTTCGAGCTGAACGTTTTCAAGCCGGTCATCGCCTACAACCTGCTACAGTCGATTCGTCTGCTGGCCGACTCTGCGAACTCCTTCCGCGAGAATTGCGTTGTGGGCATTCAGCCGAACGAGACGATGATTAAGCAGCACCTGGATAACTCCCTGATGCTGGTGACGGCGCTCAACAGCAAGATCGGTTACAACAACTCCGCGAAGATTGCCAAGACCGCCTATACCAACAACACGACCCTCAAGGATGAGGCCATCAAGCTGGGCTTTATGACCGCGGAAGAATTTGAGGTTACCGTGGACCCGAGCAAGATGATTGGGCCTTCCGACTGATAATAATACCGTTTGATTCACCGGGGAAGGCAGCCGTGAGCGGCTTTCCCCTGAATTTTTGCTTTTCAACGTAGGCTACACACCATTCCCAGGCCCAATACGGCTTTGTAAAAGTGCTTTTGTGGCTCTGGGTTTCCTGCACGGCCTCCTCTCATTACCTCCTGTCAATGCGTCGGCGCTTCGGGTACACAGCACCCCGAAGACGCCGACGTATGCATAATTACTGGTTGTAGCATCTTGTCCCGTCCATCTGGTGGAAAAGTTGCAATGGCAGGGCAACAGCACGTAACTTTCTGACAGGAAACACGTACGTATCATGGTGTCCGGGTCTTTCAGCCGGAAATTCGACCGGGTTGCGTTGAGAACCCCATTACGTGCAGCCAAAACGAACGAAAATGAAGGAATCCCCCATAGCGTGAGTGAAGAATTACTGCGCGAGATATTGCGAAACGCCAATCGTGGCGATTTGTTCATGAAGATCCTGCAGGAGGCCCGTGAAAAGGGAACCTTGCTTCAGATCCACGCCAATCCCCATGACTTGGAACAGCCGGTGATCGGGCTCGTGCGCAGTTTGGGGGATGAGACCTGTATTGTGCAGGAGCTGGACTGGGAAGGGCTGCCCGACGGTCTGACTACGGTGTCCATTCGACAAATCCGCCAGATCATGCAGAACACGCGGCACCTCTGTCGCATTGCCTGGTTGCAACAACAGCAGCTTCCCACGCAAGTGGTGTTGGAGGAGGAGGAGTTTGCGGAGGATCCCCTTGATTGTATGATTTCTGAACTGGAGACCGCACGGGATACCGGCCAATTGGTGAATTGCCGCATTGCCTCGGAAAGCGACTTTATCCAGGCCTTGGGCTTCGTGCACGATATTGTTGACGAGTATGTGCAGCTTAATTTGCTTACTATCTGGGGAGAACCAGACGGCGTAGCGACGGTGCGGCTGCAAGACATTGTGGGCATCTACCGCAATGATCGCCAGCAAAGCGTGGCCTATCGTCTCTACCAGCACCGCAAAGACCTCTATACCCAGGCCGAATGGAACATGCCGGAGAGTGATTTCTCGCAAGACTGAGTTTCAAAAAGCGGGGGATATATTTACGCTATGCGCCCAGCTATTCGGTAGGGTTATCCGCATCTGGCCAGGGCGGTGATACGTCGTCGAAGACACTCAGTTCCCGAATCATGGGGTCGGGTCCTTCGGGCCGGCGCAAGGTTTCTTCTTTGGCGCGGGAGAGCAGGGTCTGAAGGCGCTCCGGTTCTTCGTCTGCCAGATTTTGCGTTTCACCCGGGTCGGTTTTCAGGTTGTACAATTCCACGGTATCGTTCGCCAGCACCAGCAACTTCCACGCTCCCTGCCGCACGGCCACACGCTGGGGCGTATGTATCCCGCCATCCGGCGCCGGACCGCCGACGCCTTCGTAGAATACCCAATACAACAGATCATGGGCGGGCTGATCGCCTTCCCCAGTCAGTGTGGGCGCGAAGGATATGCCATCCAGTCCTCCCAGCACAGCCGTTCCCGCCAATTCCGCCGCCGTGGGCAAAAAATCCCAGAATGTGGATACATGATCCGTTGTGCTCCCCGGATCGATTACCCCTCCCCAATGTATTGCCGTCGGCACGCGGATGCCGCCCTCGTAAAGATCGCGCTTGTGTCCGCGTAAGGGGCCGCCGCTCTCAAAAAAGTAGGCGCTGTGTCCGTCGGTATGCTGGCCCCCATTGTCGCTGGTTAGAATGATGAGCGTATTCTCCGCAAGTTGGGGATTTTCCGCCACTGCATCGAGAATGCGTCCCACGGTGGCGTCGAGGTAAGTGATCATTGCGGCATAGGCCTGCTCTACTTCCGGCCAGTCGGTGTCGTTATATGGATTGAAGCAGGGCGGCGCCTTGGTCTCGCGGTGTGGAATCGTGTAGGAGAGTTGGAGGTAGAGCGGGGCGTCACCGTCCGCTTCCCGCAGGATGCGCAGTGTCTCTTCCTCGAAGAGATCGTGGGAGTAGACCTTGCGCTCTTCATAGCGGGGAGACTGATTACCGGGGATCAGCATCTTCTGATCCTCCCGCCAGAGGTACATCGGGAAATACAGGTGGGCGTAGACCTGGTTCAGGTAGGCCAGGGACGTATGGAAACCGCGATTCGAGGGAATGGCATGTACCTGCTCCGGAATGAGTGTGCCCGGACCCATTTCCCAATGGCTTTCCGCCACATAGGGATCGTCCGGCATGGCCGCCCCGCCCAAGCCCCATTTGCCGACAAAATGCGTGCGATAGCCCGCTTCCTGCAGTACTTCCGCCACCGTTTTTTCCTGCGGCTGAATGGTGCGGTTCACATCGTTGCGATCGGCATGGACCCGGCCCGTGTGCATCCCGGTCATCAAGGCGGCCCGGGAGGGGGTGCAGATCGTCGAGCCTGCGTAATGCTGGGTGAAGACCATGCCTTCGGCGGCTAAGCGGTCCATCTCCGGGGTCTGTATGCGTTCTTGTCCCATGAAGCCAACATCGCCATAGCCCATGTCGTCGGCCAGGATATAGATGATATTTGGACGGTGCGCTTCGGATTGCGCCGTGGAAGCGGTTTCACTTGCCGCTGCATGCCCGACCGCGCCCCAAGAAAAAGCGAAGGCCAACATGGCCGGGGCCAGGTGACGGACCAAATAACGGAACAAGGGACTGAACAGCTTGCTTTCCAGGGCCTGTAGGCGGCGAAGAGCTTCTTTCATGAACGATTACTCGCAGTTCAGGTTGGGATTTGGGTTGACGCCGTGTTCTTCTTCAAAGGCCATGAAATGGGCCAGGAGACTCCAGCCCCAGAAGGGGTCCAAGCCACAACCGGCGCCGCTTTCCGCATCGTACCATTCCCGGTTTCCGGACTGCTGCACCAGAGCGCCCGTACGATCCGCCAGGGTGGTGGCCAGACTGTCATAACCATAACGGCGCAGCCCATGGTAAACCATGTAATTCGTGGGAATCCAGACCGTGGCGCGCCAGTTACAGCCCAGGTCTTTCTCCAGAAGGGTGGCGCTGTAGCCCGGTTCCGAGCGCGCGAGCGTGGCCAACGGCCAGGGCGACCAAAAGGCGTCTTCACGGCTCAGGTGTTCCGTCACCAGGCGCTCGGCTTGTTCCGGAGTGCTGATACCCGCCCAAAGTGGGGTAAAGCCGGCGATGCTCCGCACCCGGATCGGTTGTCCCGTTTTGACATGGCGGTCGTAATAAAAGCCGTTCTGTGCATCCCAGAGCAATTCCTGGATGCGTTCCCGGAGTTGTCGAGCTGCCTGGCGGTAGCTTGCCGCGTCATCGGTCTGCCCATAGCGTTCCGCCAGTTTGGCAAAGGCAAGCAGTTCCAGGTAGAGGTAGCTGTTCAGATCAACCCCTTCACTGATGCGGTCTTCCCACCATCCCGCACGCGCATGCTGGTTGTCCATGCCGGTGTGTGGTGCGCTCATCCACTCGCTCAGGTCATTGTCGTTGCTGTCCATGGCCTGGAGCCAGTAGTCCAGGTATTTCTTGAGCCGTGGATAATAGTGATCATTCAGGACCCAGTCCAGTCCTTCGTCATTATGTTGGTCGACAAGCAGGATGCTCTGGCAGAGGAAGGGCTTCACGTGCTCCGGGTCGTGGTAGAGGTTGCTGGGCACGGAACGGGAGATCAGGCCGTCCGGCTGCTGATGATCGAGGAAGATCGTAATACCGTTCTGGATGTAAACGGACGGCCACCCCATGTAAATCTGGATAATTGCCTCGAAATATTGGTCCCAGTCGTAGAGCGTCTGGTAGTCATAGCCAGTGTAATAGGGCTTGTTGCTGTCCGGCTCAAGCACAATGCCCCGCTCCATGAGCAGCTCTGAATCGGCGAGTTGCCGGCGAATCGCCTGAAGCGGCGCATGGTCTCGCCAACGGTTTTGGTTGTTTTTGTCATGGACCGAATTGTGGCTGTTGGATGCATTCAGCATGGCGTTGCGCTCCCCCCGTGCATTGGTAAATCCCCGCTTTGACATGTCCGTCGCAGCATTGTAACAGGCCCCCGGGTGTCC
>SKJD01000479.1 GCA_007116095.1 Candidatus Hydrogenedentota bacterium | reverse complement strand
GTCTACTCTGTTGGGCTATTTGGTCGACAACCTCCTCTGGGCAAGCCTGGCGCCGGGTTATATCCCGATGGCTCCAAGCACCGCCCTGTGCTTTCTGGCGCTGAGCGGCATCGTCCTGCTGCGCAGTTTTACGCGACTTCGCCCGCCATTGCGCTATGCGCCCGATGCAATCGCCCTGCTGGTAGCGCTCTATGGCTTCATAATCTTTACCTTCTGCATGAGTGGTCGCGCCTTGTTTGAGGCCCTCCATACCCATGTCCCCGGACTGCACTGCCTGTACATGTCCGGCTACACCGCAGACATCATCTCCAACCACGGCGTCTTGGAGGAAGGTCTCTACTTCCTGCAAAAACCCTTTACGCGCCGTGAATTGGCCCATAAGGTGCGGGAAGTATTACAGAACTCCACATAACGCCCACACTCCCACTTTACGACGCCGGCAAGGCGGCTTCCCAGCCATCATGGAGCAGTTGACTCAGGCGGGCTTCCACCGCGGCGTAGGCTTCCTGTCCCGCCACATTCACTTGCTCCAGCGGGTCCGCGGCGTAGTCGTAGAGTTCATTTGCCAGCACCGCCGCGTCTTCCTGGCGCACCCATTCCACATACCGATGTTCCGCCGTGCGTACGGTATAACCCATCACACCGTCGGGCGGCAACGGCACATCCCCGGATTTGTCGAGACGCGGCCAGCGCGGGTACTGGGTAAATGCGCCTTTTTTCCAGGGCAAGTCCGGCTCCGCCAGCAACGGCACTACGCTCAGCCCTTCGACATGCGGCGGCGTCTCCAGTCCGGCAGCCTCGCAGAGTGTCGGATAGATATCGACCAACTCCGTCAGCGCGTCGATGCGCAGCCCGCGTTGCTCCTGGTCCGGCGTCCTCAGGATCATCGGACAGCGCGTCGCCACATCGAGGTTGGTCGCCTTCGCAAAGTAGTCGTGCTCGCCCAGGTGAAAGCCGTGGTCGCCCCAGAGGATGACCACCGTATTCTCCGCCAGGCCCTGCGCCTCCAGCGCGTCCAGCAAGCGCCCGACCTGGTTGTCAACAAAGCTGACACAGGCGCGGTAGCCGTGGATCAGTTTGCGGGCCATGGCGTCACTGACCGGCGGCGGGGGATTCCCACGCGACGGCGCCTCGGTATACTGTCGCAGTTCCCACCAAACGGGAATGGTGTAGTCCGTGGCGTTTTCAATGGGCGCGCGGTTCTCCGCCAAGTCAATGGCGTCGCGCTCGTAGAGGTCCCAATACTTCTTCGGGGCAGCGAAGGGCAGGTGCGGGCGAATGAAACCGACACCCAGGAAAAAGGGTTCATCCCCGATATTCTCCAACGTCTCGATGGCGCGGTCGACCAGCTTCGCCTCCGGGTACGCCTCCTCCGGTATATCCGCCATCTCCGTCGACGGGCCGTTCCGGTTCACCCAGTTCTCCGGCTCCCCCGCCTCCAGGGCAAGCTGCTGCTGCATCGCATGGGAATCCGGCGCCATGTAACCCTTGATCTGCCCGTGCGGCATCCAGGGATGCTCCGACCAGCCCCGGTCATCATCCCGCAAGCCGTAGTGGTAAATTTTGCCGTAGGAGAGCGTGCGATAGCCGTTTTCCCGGAAATGCTCCGGTAATGACAGCACCTCCGGCATCTTCTCCCGCATCGGCACGAAGTAATAGGCCCCGCTGGTCGTCGGGCGCACCCCGCTCATCATACTGACCCGGGACGGTGCACAGGCCGCCGCCTGGCAATGCGTCTCGGTAAAGAGCGCGCCTTCCGCCGCCAGCCGGTCAATGTTCGGCGAGACAACCTCGGGATGCCCATAGCAGCCGAGCAGCGTCCGCAGGTCGTCAATCGAGATAAAGAGCACATTGTATTTATCCGGACGCGCCGCCTGCGCCGTCACACGCCCGACAAACAACCCACCGATCGCCAGGCCCAACCCCGCCGCCAGAAAATCACGCCGCCGCATGGTCTGTGTCATGGTCTATATTCCTTCCTCTTTGCTGTCCGTAAGCCCATAACGGCCCAATACACACAGTCTCACCCGAAGCAATAGCCGTCCTCGGTCGGTGGGGCGTCTTCCGGGCAAACATGGTAGCCGCCAGCGTTGTAGAGCTGGATCAGGCGCAGCAGGTTGTGGGTCCGGATTTGCCAGTCTCGCGGGGCGTAGTCCGAAGCGTGGGGTACACAAATCTCCTGATCGCCCGGACCGGGGGCATAACCGTCTTCGGAGTCTTCGTCGCAGTGGTAGCTGCCGGCGTTGTAGAGCTGCACCCCACGCAGCAGTTCCGAAAGACTGATGCGGCCGTCTTCATCCAGATCAGCGCTGTGCTGTGTCGGCGTCGGCATGTCCGGGAAAGGATTGTCCTGCGTCTCCAGCGCCTTGTAGTCGACGGACAGAACATCGAAGCTCACCCCACCGCGGTGGGGCGTCCCCTGGTTGATGCCGTATTCATAGCGGGTAACCTGCTGCCGCTGGGCGTAGACACCAAAGTCCTGGAGCGCGATCCCCTGGCTGTTCTGGGAAGCGCCGCCGCGCTCGCCACTGTTCAGCACGAGGGTGACGCCTTCCATCGGATGCTGCACACGGAGGACATGGCGGTAGTGGCGCCACGCCGAATCGATGTGGAAGCTATGCTGTTGCCCGGTGAGTTCCATGCCTGCGTGCAGCACCGCAACCGTCAGCCGGGCGTCGGTATCGTCGCTACGCGCAAAGAACTGCACTTCGAGCTGATCGCCGTTCATCAGGCCCTGCACCGGGCCGAAGCTGGCTTCCTGCGCGCCCAGGCTGCGCTCGGCGTCTACCGCCAGCGGCTCCACCACGACCTGGGCGTGGAAGGGCGTCACATAGACCGAGCCTTCCCAACTGCCGTCGGCATGGACGCTTTTCAGCAGGCCATTGTGTTCGGGACCGTGGCCGAGGTGGACGATATTGTAGGCGCGTCCTTCCGGCGTATGCACGGGCCGCACTTCGCCGACACCGCCGGTCGTGCCGGGGCGCGGGGTGTCGATGGCTGCGAAATCCTGAAAGGCCTCGCGGGCGCGGTTGTCCCAGGTAAGCGAGGTGGGATCATTGGAATGGTCGCCGTACCAGGTCATGTGGTGGATGAACTGCACGCCGTGGTTGTAGAGGTATTCGATCTGGTTGCGGGCGTTGTTGAAGTTGGTCGTCAGCGGGTGGTATTCGCCAATGACGATGTTCGTGTGTCCGGAAGTGAAGGCCCCCTGAATCCAGTTGTTCTCGCGGTTGTACCACACGCCATAGCGCGTGCCGCCGTAGCTGGTGCCGGCGCTCAGGGCCCAGTCCACCGGCGTGATGCGCCCGTTCTGCTCCGCCGCGCGCACGGCGTAGTTCGCCGGAATCTGATGCGTCTTGATGAATTCCGGCGGGAAACCGGCCAACAGCGCCTCACGGTGGCCCTGGGCGATGCGGTAGTTGATCACCCGGCGCGCATGGTCCACCCAGGCCAGGAAGAAGTCGTTGTCCGTGCCGTAGCTGTCCCAGGCGCCGCGGCCCTGGTTGCGGGGGGCGTCAAAGTCGGCGGCATTGTTGAAGGACGTGCCGAAGCGGCTGTTGATATTGCCCAGCGAATCGTAGCGGCGCAGGAGGTGCTCCAGGAACGCCGTGATCATCGCCGGGTTGTATTCGCCGATGCTGCTGTCGTCGCGGACATTGATCTCAAACTCGTGGTTGGGCTCCAGCGCGATGAAATGCTCGGGCATGCCCAGCTCCTCACCCCGGAATTTGTCGGCAAGTTCATGCAAGTAGCGCCGCAAGGGCCAGACCAGCACCCGCTCCAGCGCGGGAATCTTCGGGGCCCAGCTCATCACCGCAAACTGGTTGCCGACTTCCTCATAGCCGGTGGTGTTGTTCAGGCGGGTCAGCGCGGCGTAGGCCGGTAGACCGGTATCAGGATCGATAATCTCCTGCCAGGCCTCGAAGCGCGCTGGCGGATGGCGATGCGAGGTGGTCGGTTCCCAGACCGACGGCAGCGCCAGGGCGTAGTCCGACTGGCTCCGCTCGACAAAGTCCAGGTAGTCGCCCCCGGCCCAGTACTCGAAGTCATCGTTGTCGAAGTCCGACGCATCCCGGTAGCCGGGGCTCTGGGTGTCCGTGCGGATATGTCGAAATAGACCGGGCCGCACATAGTCGCCCCACGGGTCTTCCGTTTCCTCGGGTTCAAAGTTCGGGTCGTCCGTGATAGCAATCCAGTCGATCTCCACGCGCAGGTCCTGGTATGCATCATAGCTGTGGCCGGGCGCATCCGGGATGTCCAGACGAATGCGGGTGATGGGGCCGCTGTGCTCGGGGCTGGCGTCCATGCGGTCCGTGTGCAGGTTGCGCCGAATGAGATGGTCGCCGTTGCTCAGGTTAAAGGGTACCCGGTTGTGGCCGTCCTCGCCGAACCAGAAGACCCGGCAGAGGAATTCGCCTTCGGGCGCGCCACTGACCGAGACCGACATGGCGAACTCGCGTAGGGCGTCGCCGTCGTAGTTCTCGACCGGGCCATAGACATAGGGATCAAAGGGCTGGGCGTCTTGCGGCTGCAAGACCAGGCGGTTTTGCAAAACCCCGCGAATCATCGAGGTGCTCGTCAGGTTCCAGCCGTTGCTGTCGCCGCTGAAGGTGTAGACCGGCAAGTCCCCGCTGTGGGTCCGGTGGGGATCAATCCAGAAGCGGTTCTCGCGCCACCCGGCATCCAGCGCTTCCACTGCGCCTTCGGGCGTCATCCGCCACAGGGTAGACAGCATGGGCTCCGCCGCGCTTGCAGCGAACAGGTCTTCAAGGAACACGGAGGGGTAGGCCGAAAAGCCATCGGGCAACCCCGCCGTCGGCAGTTCCACAACTTCGCTGTCGCTATTCCCCAGCAGCCAGGCCTGGCCGCTGTCGATGCGCGTCACGAGCAGCAGGTCGCGGGAGGCTGTGGGCGCCGTCTCCAGCGCCAACCCGCCGTCCCCGACACTCGACCCCGGCAAACTCAGCGTGCCGACATGGCTGCCGCCGCCCCGGTAGAAATGGAGCTCCGCGCTGTCGCCCACCGGATAACGTGACGCCACCGCGATCTCGTCCCCGTCAAACTCCGGCAGGAAATTGCCCACCGCCAGGACGAAAGGCGCTTCGAGCGGGGCTTCGGGGGCAAGCGTGCCGATGTGGAGCCCGGCCGCGTCAAAAATCCGTATCTCTCGGGTGGCTGTAGAGGCCAGCGGCGCCGCGACAATCTGCGTTTCCGGAGGATAGACTTCGCCGGTGCGCACCCGCACCCCGCCGGTGATGGCGCTGGGATACGCCAGGAACTGCAACTCCGGAATGCCGTATTCGGTGTGAATCTTGATCAGGGTGTGGTTGTCCGGGTGCGCGCCCTGCCCCGAAACCAGGCGCGGCCCCAGCTCGACCAAGGGCGGCCCGACATGCGACTCCCATTCCGCCAGGTTATCCGCCACCATCCGCGCCAGGTCCAGCTCCGGATCGATGACGGCAACATGGCGTTCCCCGGCCGCTCCGGCCAATCCCGGAAACACCAATGCCCATACCAAAACCCAGCGCAGGCAGACCATCGGCCGCCCTGTACGCTTTACACAACCCATAATCATTGCAAATACTCCCAATTTTGTCTGTACCACACAGGAAATGTTACCACACCGGGGAGATGGGAGGCCAAGAATCATGACGCGACCAGACTACCTTGACTTGCTACTCTTAGGCGTCCTATACCATGAGCGCTCATTGCCCATCGGCCTTCGCCTTTTCCGCCAACGCTTCTTCGATCAAGCGGCGTTCTTTCTCCATCTCCAGTCGTAATTCTTCCTCGCTGGGAAGGAATTGCAGATACTTCGAGGCGAATATTTGCCGCCCTTCACTCAGTACCGAATACTTTGCCACGGCCTCGCCTTTGTCCGAACAGAGGATCAGGCCGATGGTTGGATTGTCTCCAGGCACCTTGTAGCGGTCTTCAAACAGCCGTACATAGCCATCCATCTGCCCTACGTCGCGGTGCGTCAACTTCCCAATCTTCAGATCGATCAGCACGAAACATTTCAGTATGAAATTGTAGAACACAAGGTCCACGTAGAAATCGTCGTCATCAATCCGAATGTGCTGTTGCCGTGCGACGAACGAGAATCCCTTGCCCAGCTCAAGCAGGAAGGATTGCAGATTTTCGATAATCGCCTGCTCAAAAGCGCTTTCGTGCAGTTCCGGCGTGTCCGGCAGGCCGAGGAACTCCAGCACATAAGGCGATTTCAAGACATCGCCGGGGTTGATTGCTTCGCCGGGTAATCGTTCGCGCTCCTTTGAGACCAAGCCCGCCTCGCCCCGATTAGCCAGGATGCGCTGGTAATAGGAAGATTGAATCTGCCGCTCAAGTTGCGCTTTGCTCCAGCCGCACGCAGCCGCCTCGCGCTCGTAGAACGCCCGCGCCGCCCGATCCTCCATCTGCATCAACGCTCGATAATGCGACCAGGAAAGTTGCGGGGAGAAGGCTGGCGCGAATTCGCTACCCGTCGGGTATCGAATTTCAGACGCGGCCAATTCCTTTCCTGATGGGGAGGGAATTCCTTCAACGCTCAATTCGTCACCTGTCGGGTGACGAATTCCGGCTAAGCGATCAGGGTAGGCTTGGTAGAATATGCGGAAATACTTCAGATTCGTAACCGAAAAGCCTTTCCCGTATCGCTCCGTCAACCGTGCTGATAGGCTCTCGATGACTTCCTTGCCATACCCCGCGCGCGCTTCCCCGCCCTGCACGGCTTCCACAATCTCGCGGCCAATCAGCCAGTAGGCCGTCACCATCTGCGTATTGACCGCGCGAACGACTTGCCCACGCGCCGTTTCGAGAATCGTCACGATACGGTCGAAGAGCATGTCCGGTTGCTTCGCGGGGGGTTGGCTTTTGGATTTGCTCATTCCGGGCCTTTCCTCTTAACCACGAATGGAAGCGAATGAACGCCAATATTTCCAGTCGACAAAGTGCTCCTAGCTGAACTACGCCGGTTATCCTACGCGGTATACCGGTCGATGGCGGCCTGGAGCACCGACAAGGCCTGTTTGTAGTCATCCGGGCCCACGTATTCGAGAATAAACGGCGCGTGCGGGGTATGTTGGGCCACCTGCGCCACGAAGAGATCGTAGTCCACGTCGCCCTCGCCGGCAGGCACGCCCGCGTTCACATGCAGTTTCCGGTCCTTGGCGTGTACACAATCAATGTACGGCGCCAACTGCGCGAACATCTCCTCGATGTCGTTCAGTTCAATCAGGTTGGCCGGGTCCAGCAGCACCCGCGCCCGGGGCGAGTCGATGGCCTCGATGTACAGGCGCACCCGCTTGGCGCTCGTCAGGAAGCCCTGGTAGTAGGGCTCGTACAACACCGTGGCGTCATAGGCCTCCGCGCGCGTCGCCAGTTCCTTCCCCGTTTCCACCATCTGCGCCCAGACCGCCTCCTGAAAATGATGGGGCGCGCCGTGGGCGGTCCCTTCCGGCTCGTAATGCCCGGCCTCGGTGATAAAGGTATGCACGCCCATCTCCGCGCCCACGCGGAACATCTCCTCGAAATAGTCCAGGTTGGCCTGGCGCTCCGCGGCGTCCCCGTGAATCAGGTTGGTATAGACGCCGAGGCTGTGAATCGCAATGCCCGCGTCCCGGTAGGTAGCCGCAATCTCCCGGCACCGTGCGGCGTCCAGCGAAGACAGGTCGTTCCGGCTGTTGTAGCGCCAGTAGTTGCTGTCCTCCTGCGCGAGAAAGAGCTGGATGGTGTTCACCTGATTCGCCGCCAGCTCCTGCGCCAGGGCGGCGTTGGTAAACGAAGTAAAGCCGAACGTGGCGATGCCGACCACCGGCTCAAACGCAGGCGCGCTGTCCGCGGCGACGGACGACGTCGCATGGAGAAACGCGGGCGCCAGCGTGGCCGCGCCCACCGCCAGGGCTTCACGTCGGGTAAATTGGGTTTTCATGGCGACTCCTTAAAACGTATGCGGTTGGGAAAGGGGAAAGTAATAAGCGGATGCCGCAATAGGCAATACGCATTTATGGGCTGCTGATTTTACGTTTCTGATTCCACGATTTTTATTTCTTCATCGGTCAAATCATACAATTTATATACGATGCCGTCAATTGTCTTGTCCGTGGCTTCAATCTGCCGTTTCAACATTTCGGTGGTCTGGGGAACTTTGGATGCAGCGAGTTTTTTGTTCAAATCAAGCATCTGTTCGACAAGACTGACCATCTGATCGTGTAGGGCGACATCGGCAGGGTGGTCGAAATTGATTGGTCGGATTGGGAGTTTCTTAATAACGCCTGTCTTTACTTCGAAATATCCCCCATCTTTCGGAGGAGCGATTAAACGATGAAGGTAAACCAGCAACTTTGAGTTCAATAAACCTAACAAATACTCTATTTGTAAACTAATTTTTGGTTTGGGTATCAATGATTTTAATTTGTTGTTTATGAACAACTGACTTCGTGAAAGAGTAAATTCCCCCTTATTGGCTATTTCTGGGCCAATGATTTTTTCTTTAGTGTAAAGCGCCGGTGTTCTCT
>SKJD01000105.1 GCA_007116095.1 Candidatus Hydrogenedentota bacterium | reverse complement strand
TCCACTCCCAGCAGACGCTCCGCCATCTCCATGCCTTCGTCGGTCAGCATGATCTGACGCTGCTTCTCGTTGACTTCGTAGTGGGTGTCCTTGCGCAGACGCCGAACGACATCGTCCACCTTTACGTAGATATCAGAGCTTTTCACGGGACGTCCGGAAATGATCAACGGCGTGCGCGCTTCGTCGATGAGGATGGAGTCCACCTCGTCCACGATCGCATAGTGCAGTTCACGTTGCACCCGGTGATCCGGGTGGGTCGCCATGTTGTCACGGAGGTAATCGAAGCCGAACTCGTTGTTGGTGCCGTAGGTGATGTCGGCGCGATAAGCGACTTTGCGCTCAAAGCTGTTCATGTCCTGCTGAATCAGCCCCACCGTCAGCCCCAGGAACTCATAGACCGGTCGCATCCATTCGGCGTCACGTCGCGCCAGATAGTCATTGACGGTTATCACGTGGACGCCCCGACCGGTCAGCGCATTCAGATAAACCGGCAAAATCGCCACCAGCGTCTTGCCTTCACCCGTCACCATCTCGGAAATCTTGCCCTGGTGCAACACGATACCGCCCATAATCTGGACGTCGAAGGGCCGCATCCCGATAACCCGCTTGGCCACCTCGCGTATTACGGCGTAGGCCTCGGGCAATAGGTCATCCAGCGTTTCTCCCTGGGCCAGACGTTCCTTGAACACGGCGGATTGACGGCGCAAATCGTCGTTCGTCATGGCGACATAGCGCGCTTCCAGCCCGTTCGCCTTGTCCACCAGGGGCGCGTAGCTCTTGCTTACGCGGTCCTTGCTGGTTCCAAAAATTTTCTCCAATATCTGAGTCAGCACCGTAAATTGGCCTCCGTTGTAAACGTCATGATATGCTGAATCATAACAGAAAATGCCGTAGCAGCGCCATAACGCAAAAGACCAAATCCCGATCCATAACGTTTCAATTCGCGGAATTTTAAGCGATGAATGGCGTCATTTTGGCGCATCGCGAGAAAACCAATCGGTTTTCATGGTTTTTCCTACGAACGCGCGCTACCGGGAATACGGACCTGTGGCAAAGTGTAGGGATCGTTTGAAGTATACGCTGCTTTGGCAGTGGCGTTGACGTAGTACCTTTTCGCGGGAGGGGGCAGGGTTTTATCGTGATCGTTCCTTTATACATATTGTTGCTGGGGATTGCCGCGGGCATTACAGGAATTTACACCCAGCACATGCTGCATCCCCTGGGCTATGTGCCGGACCTCCAGGCGGCCATCGCGTTGACAGCCGGGGCGGCCGCCATCTATCTGTGTATCCAACTACTATTCTTCAGCATGCTCAAGTTGTTCCGCCCCAGCCAGGGAGCCATACCGTATGTTTCGGAGTGCCTCTCCCAACTGGGCGCCCTGCTCTTGTTGCTGCCCGTGCTGGGAATCAGCCTCTCCCTGCCGCATCCCGCGCTTGAAAAGGCGGAGCCGTTTCTTTTCCTCGGGGCCTTCGTGATCCTGCATGGCTTCTTCAAATTGCTCACGCTTTTCAGCGCCACGCAGACCGAAGAAGGGAGCCTGGGCGGCTTCCTGGGATGGGGTATTGCCGCGGGGAGCAGCGCCCTGGTCGCGCTGATCGCATTCGGCGCCTGGCAAAGCGCCCTGCTGGAAGCGCGCCGGGTAGCCCTGGAAGCCGCGCAATCCTTCCGCCTGGGAGACGCCTATGTCCAGGCGCAAGCCATCGAAGAAGGCGCCATCGTCACGCTTGATCTACCGGAAGACCGCGGCGCCGGAATGCTGTTCCGCTGGGCGCCCCACCCCGAGCTTTCCGAGACGGTGCGCCAAGCCTGGATCACCCTCGAGTTCAACGCCAATCCGCCCGTCCTGCAACAGGAGGTGTTGCCGCTGAACCCCGCTTCTTGGCAGGATTTGCGCCTGGACATCGCCCGGATACCCGAAGGCGCCACGCACTGCTCCATCCAGTGGTTCACCAGCGAGCAACCGGCCTGGATCGCCCAGACCGGGCTCCGCCCCCCCGAACCTTCGGACGAAAAAATATTGCTGGCAGGGCCCCATGCCATGGAACGTCGCGCCGCGGATCCGGACCCCGATGTGATCATCATCGCCCTGGATGGCCTGGGACAGGAGCACATCGGACATCTGGGCTATAATCGCAACATCACTCCCGGCCTGGATGCCCTGGCGGCTCAGGGATTGAGCTTCGACAACATGTTCACGCCGGCCGCCGAAGGCCCCGCGACGATTATGTCGCTTTTCACCGGTATGCCGCCCCTGCAACATGGTTATCTCGCCGGTCATACCGGCAATCTCTCCCGGGATATTCCCCTGCTGGCCGAGCTGTTGCGTGAACGGGGCTATTTCACCGGCGCCTTTACCGAAGGCGCCCGCCCGGAGCAGGAAGACCTTCCCTTCGGTAGCGGCTTTGAGCGGGGGATGGGCTATTACGACCCAAGCTATCCCATGACAGCAAGTCGGGCGGCTGACGGACCAGGCGCAATTACCCAAATCACCCATGCAGGCTCCAAGCGCACCCTCGACAAGGCGCAGGCCTGGATTGCCGCCCACAACGACATGAAATACATGGCGTTCATCCGGCTGACGGAATTGCAGGCCCCGCGCTGGCAGTCACGGCACGGACTTGGATTCGCCGGACCGCGCCCTGCCGCCGCCCGCCCCATTGATCGGTATGACACCATGCTCCAGGACGTGGATCAGCATCTGGACGCCTTTCTGCGGGAGGTCCGGGCGCAGTCGGAGCGCGAGCCGCTGATCGTGGTAATGGGAAGTTACGGCCTGGACTTTACCGAGCCGGGTCGGGGCACCTGGCGGCGTGGGGGACCTGGCGTGCCCCGGATGGGAGAGAGCTCCCTGCGCGTGCCCCTGATTCTGGCCGGGCCGGGTGTGGACCCCGGACTACGGGAGGATATTCGCTCGTTGCTGGATCTGACGCCAACGCTGCATGCGCTGCTCGGCCTGGAATCAGACATGGCTGCGGAAGGTCAAAGCCTGCTGCACGTCGTGGAGGGAGATCGCCCGATCTCCGTCATGGGCAACCCGGTCTCGCTGTCCCTGCGCAGCTTACAATGGCGCTATATCTGGCATAGCGGGCGGGCGCCGTTCACCCGGGAAATGCTGGAATCACCCAGCCAGGAACTCATTGACGTGATCCGGCTGCACAACAACATCGCCCAGCCCGCGAATGTCCTGAGTCGGGAAGCCAGCACGGTAAACCGCTTCCGGCAAATCCTGACAGAGCACCTAGAGTCACAGAGCGGCATTGCCTACACGGACAACTGATCCGGGCAAGTCTACGCTATCAGGCGCTTTCCTCCTGGGAAACGGGCGTAGGAGTGACGGCATCATCATCCGCCGACGGCTTGTCCATGTCCAAGGGTCCGGTTACCAAAACCGGTCGGCAAACCAGGACACCCAGCAAAGCCAGCGCCACCAAACCCGTCGGGCCGCTCCATGGCGGATTAACCACCGGGTAGAGATAGGTCCAGATACCCATGGCCTGCCCCAGATAGACGCCTAGCGCCACGGCCGCGAGCCCCATATGCTTCGTTCGTTGCAGGATGGCCCCGGCCAGCGCGCCAAGGAGTATCGCCGCAGCCAGGAACTGGACCAAGGTCGGCAGTATAGCGCCGTATTGGTTGCCTTCCAGGTGGTACAGTACAAATAAGGGCAAGAACCATAATCCGGCAATCAGTCCCGTAAGCAAGTAGGCCTGCGTCTTTCCGAGGGGCATCAGGCGTGGCAAGAGGTAGCCATGCCAGGCGTATATCATGCTCAGCGCCACAACGGCGTAGAGCGTCGCACCCAGGACAATGCTCAGGAGAAGTCCGCTAACCAGCAAAAAGCCCGGCGCAATAGAAGCCACGGTTTCGGACATTGGCGGTTGCTGTAATTCGACCAGGGTCGCGTTGATGTTGTTCATCAGCGTGCCCATCCGCCACTGGGGTTGCTGAAGGCCACTCAGCGCCAGCAGGACATGAACCAACCCATAGGTTACCGTCATGGTGATGATGGTCTGCGCCAATGGCCGTTTGGGGAGGGGCCAGAATCGGTATGCGCCCCTGGCGTCCACATTATTGTCGCCGAAATTGCGTGCGATTAAGTAGCCGAGGGCCGGTATGAAAAGCAACGCCAGCAAGAGGATGCGCTGAAAAATATTCGGTTCAGACAGATGAATCAGGCCCAACCAGCCCAGGCCCGCCTGCAGGGCATAGCCTGCGCCAAAAGTAATCAAAATAAAAACCGTAATCCCCTTTTTATCCATTTATGTACTTAGGCTCCATCACATTGCGTTTACGGTTAGAACATCTTCAGACCGCTACATATACAGCCGTAGCGCCCGCACCCCTCATGGTATATAATAATCCGACGTCATTGCTAATCGCGCCGGGCTGCATTGTATTCCTGGCGGAGTACGCCTGCCTTATTACAATTGTTGACATGCCTTCTTAGAAACGCCGGAAGCGTTGCCCATCACATCGGGGAAGGCCAAATTACTGCTTGGCAGGGTATCAGACCGGATGCATTTCTACCGGGAAACCGGGCTATGCTATAATATGGTCAGAGATTAAAAGTTAAAGCGGCATGCCTTTTTGGGCAGAATCCGAATCCCGTCATCTCGCCGGCCTTGGGCCGCGCTTTGGAGCATCTCCCCACGATATGGAAATTTTGCTGAACATCGTAGTTATAATCGTAGCCTTAGCCGTGCTGTATGGTATCTGGGGAGGCGTCCACCTGTTTGCCGTCAAGCGACTGGGCTTTCGCAAGTTGGGGTGTCGCGGCCCCTCGATCGACGAGTACGGCAACTCAATATGCTGCACCAGCGGCGACAAATGCGACAAGGTTCCTCCCAAATCGGAAGATACTTGCCGCTCAATGTAACTTTTACGTTTCAAACCCGACAGCAGGGTATCAAAATCAAAACAGCGCAATAAAGGCCCCTGGATCGCCAAAAATTTACGGCAAAATATCCCCTCCGGGGAACCGGTTGTATCGGCTTTTATACCTGCGCTGCTATTTGCTATACTCCCGCCCATACTTTCACCTCTTTAATGTAGTTTACTGGTTGGAGACCTCCGACCTGACCAAGTTCAAGTCAGCCTGATGTACACCTGTGAGGGAGAACGGCTATGCCGATAAAATACTATTGCCCCAGTTGCAAACGTCGCTTTGTCGATTGGGGAGCGGAAAAACTGGGGTTTGAATGCCCTGGCTGTGAAGGAGAAAAATTGGTGGTGGTCGGCTCTGAAAAGATAGCCGCCAACAGCTCGGACAAACCATCACTGAAACGCAAGGCCAAGCCGAAGGCCAAACCGGCCGCCAAGAAGAAAGCCAAGCCCAAAGCCACGGCCTTGTTGCACGACGAAGTAATGCTGGAGGGCAATGACGAAGAAGAGATCGTCGAAGACGGCATGGACGTCAGCAAGTTTGATACAGTGGAAAACTTCGACGACGATGCCGCCAGCGAAGAGGAGTCGGGCAATGAGGACGATGATGGCGATGGTAAAAATGATGACGAAGAGGATGGAGCAGGTGACGGTGAAGACCTTGATGACGTAGACGACATCGATGACGACGACGAAGACGATGAGGAAGAAGACAAACTGGACGATCTGGTGGATATGGAAGACGAAAGACGACTCTAAGGCCCTTCACGCTGTTCAATATCGCCAAATAAGCTCCGGCCAGAGAAATTGACTGAGCCAATTCAAGCACCCCTGCCACAGGCAGCGGGTGCTTTTCTATATGGCAGGCCCGATCAAATACATGTTAGGCTATGCAGGGGGAGCATATTGGACGCTAATATTGCCATTGCATGAAAATGGGCCCGAATCATATAAGAACGGGGATTAGGTTATGAGCGGGAAATATCGCGGGATTTGCGTATTATTTAACACAGTGTTCCTGGGCGTAGTCTTGGCCGGAGCCTGGGAGGCAATTGGTGAGGAAACCATCATGTCCGCGAAGCGTGTAGTCGACGTAACCGAATATGGCGCAACACCGGATGATGGCAAGGACGACACCCAGGCGATCATCGACGCCATTGAGGCCTTGCACGCCCTGGACGACCTGGAGCCAGGGCAGACCCGGATGCTGCATTTCTCCGAAGGGGACTACCACATCTCCGAGGGCGTGCATCCCGAGCATCCCCGGCAACCCTTCCGTTTCTTGGAACTGGAAAACCTGGAGATTGACGGTGGGGGAGCCCGCCTGCTCTTCTCCGGTGTCGTGGCGCCGTTTATCTTCTACCGCTGCGAGACAGTCACGGTAAAAGACCTCACCATTGACTGGGTCCGCCCGCCCTATTCCGCAGGCGAAATCATCAACACCGGAGACAAGTACTTTGACGTCGCGGTCTTCGACCGCTACCCCGTGGAAGGCGGAGAGCCGGTGGTGGCCTTCCAGGACTTCGATCCGGAGACACGCCTGCCCCTGCGCGACGTTGGCCGGGATGTCTACTACTCCGTTCCGGAGACCGAGCTAATCGCGCCGCAAACCCTCCGTGTACACACCAATTTTGATACGGGGATTGAGAGTGGCTATTGGGCCGTGCTGCGGCACCAGGTCTACAGCTACAACGCCTTTATGTTCTCCCGCTGCCAAGACGTACATGTCCACGACGTCACGGTGCACAGTACGCCGGGCATGGGCCTGGTCGCGGATACGACCCACAACATCACCCTGGAGCGTTTTCATGTCGCGCCAACGCCCGGCGAAGAACGGCTGGTTTCCGCCACGGCGGACGGCACGCACTTTAGCGGTTGCACCGGGTTGATTCGCATCGACGACTGCCGTTTCGACCGCATGGGAGACGACGCCGTCAACATCAAAACCGGCCTCTACCTCATCATCGAGGAGATCGTGGATGAACGCACGGTGATCGGTCATCATCCGCTGGGCTTCCAGATCCTGCCCGATCCAGGCGACGTGATGGAGCTGTCGCCGACGGATACCCTGCTTTCCTACGCAGAAGCCGTGGTGGCGTCTTCCCATCGGGAAGAAGACCTACGATCCCGCGTGGTATTTGAAGAACCCCTGCCTGAAACCCTGGCCGAGGGCCATGTGCTGGGCAACGTCTCGCGGGTGGCGCGAGCCCACATCTCTAATACGCATGTGACAAACAACCGCGCCCGGGGCTTTCTGATCCAGACCCGCGACGCCCTGGTGGAGGATTGCAGCTTCGAGAAAACGACCACCTCCGGCATTTTCGTGATGACCGAGGTCGTGCATTTCTACGAGAGCATCGCGCCACATGATATTGTCGTGCGGAACAACACCTTCAAGAACTGCGGCTACACCAATCCCCAGGCCGAAGGCGTGATCCAGGTCTACGCCTACCTGAAGGACTTCGCTTTTCCGCCGGAGCCTGGCGTAATCCGTAACATCACCATCGAGAACAACCGGATTCAAGGCGCCAACAACGCGGGCATCTTCGTTACGTCCACCGATGGCATCAAGATAATGGACAACGTGATTGAAGATGTCTGCCGACGGCCACACCGCCCGGAAGCGAATTCCGCGATATATGTCATGAGCACCCGCAACGCCGAAATCCGTGGCAATACCGCCCGCCTGGAAGACCAGGGCGCGGGCTGTGAAGCCGTGTTCACTCTGGGTCCCGGCAACGAGGAGGACAGCTTCGTCATCAGCGACAATACCGGTTTCTGAGGCCGTTCAGCCTGTCGCCTGGGGCAGGTAGCGTTCCACCTGGGCAATGAGTTCCATCGGCGGAAAAGGCTTTTCCAGGAGCGTCGCGGCTCCGACCTTGAGGCATTGGGCGCGGGCAGAAGGCGAGTGCGCGGAGGTGATACAAAGCACGGGGATGTCCTCTGTGCTGGGATTGGCTTTTAACTGCTCACAGACTTCATAGCCACTCATCGCCGGCATCATCAGGTCCAGCAGAATCAGATCAGGCCGTTGATGCAAAGCCAAATCCACGGCGCTGATGCCATCATAGGCTTTGAGTACGCGGTAGCCTTCGCTGTTAAGAAGGATGCTCAGTATCGACACGACATCGGGTTCGTCATCAACTATGAGTACGGTGGCTGCGGACACGGCAAGTCTCCATTCTTTGCATTGGCCCGGCATACCCGGTAAGCGGCCAGGCCTGAACAGTTTGTCAATCAATGAATAGAATACAAATAAGGATTTCTGCTATAGGCATTCTGCCACAACTTCGTATTTTTTTCCCAAGCGTGTGTTGGCCGCGCCTGTACTGCCTGCTCTTCCTGCTCATGCCCTGGGGCATGCTGTTGGGCGTAGGGGACAAGGCGGCCGCCGAGCCGACGGGCTGGAGAGCCGTGCCGGAACGTCCGCCTATTTCCCAGTTGCAGGAGTCCTATCTGCCGCCTGTGACGATTCAGGCCATTCGCTTTCAGATTCGAGATATGCCGCGGAGGGGATCCTTGCAGCTCCGGGAAGGGGAGCGCCTGGACGTTTCACTGCGCCTCCATTGCCGGAGCGCGCACTGGCCCACGCCCCCGGAAATTCTCCTACAATTTGAAGGGGAGGGGCCGACGATCCGGG
>SKJD01000442.1 GCA_007116095.1 Candidatus Hydrogenedentota bacterium | reverse complement strand
GGGGGGGAGGGTCTCTTCAATGGCCAGGGCCGTGACCGGGTCTTCACCGTCGTAGTCCAGGGTGACCATGACCTCCACCGCGCCACCGGTTTCATACGACGTCGCCTCCCGGGTTATCGTCATGCTGACCGATGCCTCATCAGTGGCTTCCGACGCACCGACATCATCCGGCGCTTCCACGGGCGCTGCCGGAGGCGCAGGCTCGACGGGTGTGAAAACGACTTCCGGGTGCTCCAACGGAGTGACGGCCCCGGGCGCATCTTCTGCGGGCGGCTCTTGGCCGCAGCCTCCCAAGACAAAGACTGTCATCAGGATCAGCAGGGGCGCTATCCAATACGCACGAAGTAATGTCATGCTTTCCATCTCCTCTGGGTAGGCGCTACACAGCCCCACGACTCCGGGCCGCTTCCAGCCTACCACAAACCATGTTCCGCAGCCCATTCGGCGTTCAGCCGGGTCTGCACCGCCCAGGCGTCCATGATGACCAGGGCCGCCATGTTTTCGATGACCGGCACGGCCCGGGGCACGATGCAAGGATCATGACGTCCCAGCACCTGGATTTCACGGTTCAGTTCGTGAATGTCATAGGCCTGCTGCGTTTTCGCAATGGAGGCCGTCGGCTTCACCGCGACACGCATCACCACCGGCTCGCCATTCGTGATGCCGCCCAGAATGCCGCCGGTATGGTTCGAGCGGAAGCCGCCGTCCTGGATGGGATCGTTCGCTTCGCTGCCCCGCATCCGGGTCGCGGCAAATCCGGTTCCGACTTCCACCCCCTTGATGGCGCCGATCGTCATGATGGCCGTAACGAGCCGCGCATCCAGCTTGCCGAAGATGGGATCGCCAATGCCGGGGGGAAGGCCGTGAATTTCGAGCTGAATGATACCGCCGACCGAGTCGCGATCGCTACGGGCCGCCAGGATGGCTTCTTCCATGGCTTTCGCGGCTTCCGGGTCGGCACAGCGCACGACGTTCTGTTCAATGCTGTCGTAATCACAGTGCTTCGCCTGGATACCCGCGATTTCCACGGCATGGGCGACAATGCGCACCCCTTTGTCCAGCAGGTAGCGCATCGGTACGGCGCCCGCCGCCACGCGACAGGCTGTCTCCCGACCGGACTGGCGTCCGCCACCCCGATAATCGCGCACCTTGTACTTCTTGTAGAAGGTAAAATCCCCGTGACCGGGACGAAACACGTCCTTGATGTCGTCGTAGTTTCGTGTGCGCTGATCCTGGTTACGGATCATCATGGCGATGGGGGCGCCGGTCGTCTTGCCTTCAAAGACCCCCGAGAGAATCTCAACCTCATCCGGCTCGCGGCGCTGTGTCACCACCTTGCTCTGGCCGGGCCGACGCCGATCCATCTGCTTCTGGATATCTTCCAGACTGAAGTCGATACCGGGCTTCATGCCCTCCAGCACCGTACCAATGGCGATACCGTGGCTCTCACCGAAGCCCGTCATGCGGATGATGTCGCCGTAGGTATTCGCGCTGCGACTGCGCACGGCAATCTCCTCGCCGACACGGTCCAGCAGCGTCGTCGCCAATACATCCACCGCGCCCTCCGAAGTATCCAGCAGGATGTCGGCGTAGGGGAGCAATACGTCTTCCCGGGCCGCCGTCTGTTCCAGCAGGCGGCTTGGACCGTCATCGCCTTCCAGCCAGGGCGGAACGCCTTTTTCGGTAGCGCGTTCCCAGAGCACGTCCGGTTCGGCGTACAGATAGACCAGGATGGCGTTGCGGCGCATCAAACGACGGGACTCCGGATGCATCATCAGGCCGCCGCCGCACATCACAAGACACCAATCCAGCTCGGAGGCCCGTATTGCGGCTTCCTGCTCCAAATCCCGGAAGACCGTTTCGCCCTGCGTCTTGAAGATTTCACGGCAACTGAGGGCCTCGCCGTGTTTTTCCTGAAACAGTTCCTCAATGAGGGCGTCCGTGTCATGGGCTTCCAGGCCGCTCAGGCGCGCGACTTCTTGTCCAAGGGTGGTCTTGCCCGCACCTTTGGGGCCAAACAAAACAATTTTCATGAATTGGGGTAACTCCGGGAGAATCTACGATTGAGCAATTCAGTAGCGGGTCATGAGATAAAAAAATAGGCAGGCCTGCACGGCTGCTGTAACGCGCCAGGCAGGCCCTGAAAAGGAGTAAAACCCTATTTTACTGTACCGTGCGCTAAAACATCCAGCCCGTGCAAGGGGTTGGCAGCCGCAGTGTCTCATCAAGCGCCATCAGGAGCGCTGGCGATGCTGTGAGATCATCGGTGTAACTGAGCGCCGTAGCCGGTCGCACCCCCAGCCAGAGACGCGTAAATGCGTTGACGCTGGCCTTTAGGGTCGGCAGTTGGGGATCGTGTCCGGGTTCGGCGTTGGAACGTTCACCCAACGTCACCACGTAATCGCCCGCTACGCCGCGCCACCCGTCATGGTCCGCCAGCAGAGGCGCAATGGGGTCCGTGACCTGTAAGTTAAAACGCAGATTGGAAACATATAGACGGGTTTGTTCCAGACAACCCGGGATGTCATTCATGCGCATCTGAAAACAGGCGTAGGCCTGGGCGTTGTTGGCGGCTTTGCCGCCTTTGGTTAGGTTGCGGTGGCGGAATGGCCGTTCCAGCAGGTCCTGGAGTTGTACGCCAGGGGGTTCCATCATATTGACCAGTACGACCTGATCCGCCTGTTGCTTGATCAAACCCAAGAGCTCCATAAGTTGCTCCCGGTTCTTGTAAACCAGCAGCGAAATCCGCAATATGGTGGTTTCGCCCTGCTGTTCCGGATGACACCAAATGTAATGACTGATTTCGCCACTTGGGCCGTCTTTATAACCAAGGCCATAGCTGTTTTCACGCCAAACCAGATCGCTGAGGGTTTGGCAGGGGTGATCGAGCGATACGCCGCCATGGCTCCACAAACGATTACAACGTGCTTCATGAATGGGTTCGCCTTCATCAACGCCAATGCGTATTGGTTCACGTACCTTATCATTCACAAGCAAGCTGGCGGGATCAAAATCAAACTCATACATATAGGACAAGGCGCCAAAACCCAGGCCATCATAGAAGCCCTGATCAAAGATACCCAGTCCAGTTACCAGAGCGCCGGACTCAACACTCCGCAGCACCCCCTGGGTTGTGAGCCTTTTGGCAAATCCTCGACGGCGCGCTATAGCGCTGGTGGTCACTGCGGTGATGGCGCTGAAAGGTATATTTTCTTTTTGATAGCGCAGGCTGCCTTCACCGGACAACACACAGCATTCAGGGCTGTTATTCAGCAAAGCCACTATCGGGCGGTTGCCTTCAAGGAAGGCGTCCAGCGCCTTGTCGGCTTGCTCATTTTTTGGCGGCAGCCAACCCACCTCACGCCAAATACGATGGACGGCCTCACGGTCCGTTTCAGGTTGATATCCTCTCCATTCCATGCATTTGTTCTCCCATTGCAGTCGGTCGGAAACAATCCCCCAAAGTACTACTCAGTCGTCAACGTATTCCTCGTCCTCGTCGGAATCATACTCCATGGCGACAAGCCCCCCAAGGCCTTGCAGGTGGTTGGCAAATTCTGGATAGGTGATTTCCATGGCTTCCGCGCCATGGATACAGGTTCTTCCCGTTGCAACAGAGCCAGCAATCGCCAGGGACATGACCACCCGGTGGTCGTCGTGGCCCATGACCTCGGCGCCATGCAGATCGCTTTGGTGAATTACCAGGCCGTCGGGTAGCTCCTCGATATCCGCCCCCATCTTCTCCAGTTCCATGCGCATCACCGCGATGCGGTCGGTTTCCTTGAGGCGGGCCTGCGGTACATTCACCAGCCGGGTCTCGCCCTCGGCGCAACAGGCCAGCACGGCCATCATGGGCAGGGCGTCCGGCGTGGCGTTCATGTCTATCTCGCATCCCTGCAAGCTTTTCGCACGAATCTGGATGCTCTCCTCGTTGACCGTGACCTCGGCGCCCATTTGCTGGAGAAAGTCCACCACCGCTTTGTCGCCCTGGGAATCGGTCATATCCAAACCACAACTCACGATATCATTCTCGCCGATGGCGCCGGCGGCCAGGAAAAAGGTCGCTGAAGAAAAGTCCCCGGGAATACGCCTGTCTACCGGAATGTATTGTTGTTTACCGGGAATATGAAATTCACTCAGGTCTTCGGCATAGTCCACATGCACGCCCTGCCGCTCAAGCCAGTCGAGGGTGATGTGGACGTAGGGCTTTTCATTCAGCAGGGGCACCGTAAGCCGGGTATCCTGTTCGGCCAGGGGGGCATTCAGCAGTAAGGAGCTGATGTACTGACTCGTCACAGCCTCAATCGTGGCCTTCCCACCACGCATGCACCCTCCCACGACGAAAGGCGGTTTGCCATTGCCGCGGGTGGCCCGCACATCGGCCCCCAAAGCATTCAGGGCTTCGGCCAACGGGCCACAGGGGCGATTGCGCACCTGGGCGTCGCCGGTCAGCACCGTGAGGCCGGATTTCAGCAACGCGGCGCTACCCAGCACCATGCGCATGGTCGTTCCGGAATTGCGGACATCAATAACATTTTCAGGAGCCTGAAATCGCCCGGCCAGGCCCTGTACCCGCCACAGATCGCCTTCGTCTTCAATTTCAACGCCAAAGGCGCGGTAGGCCCGAAACGCAGATCGGGCGTCGGCGGAGTCCAGCGGATAGGCTATCCGGCTTTCGCCGTCGGCCAGCGCCGCAATGGCCACCGCACGAATGGTGTGTGATTTTGATCCGGGGATATTGACGCTTCCGCGTAAGGTGCTGGGAGAAATATATAGTTTCAAGGCAATCTCCTGTTATGGTCGTATGCGCAATCAGTGAATTTCGGTAACTATATCACCGTAGCGCCAACAATTTTTTTCACCAAGGAATCCAATCTGGAAACAATCATGGTATAATTTTGTTAACACTGACAACGGATTATATCGACGCGTAAAGTAAAATTTATCGGTAGTCTGGGATTCATGCCGGTCCAGGGTCCAACCCTGACCGCATCCAGCCGGTATCGGCTTGTAGAGGACAATGCCTACTCCCGCGCATGGCAACCCCGGACACCGTCAATACGCAAGTTTTCCGTGGGCAGGAATGGGGAACCTCCATCGAAACCTTGCATAAAATTAAGGTCATCCGTACATTTTGAACCACCGCATATACAGTGGAACCCTTGCATGTAGTTTTTGTGCAACGACGAGAACCGTTGAGGACGTGAAATCAATGTTACAACCTACCACAACAAGGCTGTTGGTAGCCGGGTTGTCAGGTTTATTATCCATGGTTTTGGTGGCATGCAGTCCGGCCAGTACCGACGACAATATCAATTACATGCCAGCAGACCCCTGGGCGCAAAGCAATCCCGCAGCTACCGCGTTGAATAGTGACGAACCTGAAACGGAGACGGATGAAGTTTCACGCAACCTTGTGGCCACCTACGAAGGGGTACTGCCGGCCGCCAGCGCCGAAGGCATACAATATACCATTTCATTCCATGACGACAACACCTTTCACCTGCACCGGGTGTATCTTGGACGCCCGGAATCATTGGACAATAGCTACGAGGACAAAGGGGCCTATGAAAGCGTCACGGGGTTGCAGGATGATCCGGAAGCGCTCCGCTATGTCATCCATCCCAAAGACGAATTCAACCGGACCGGATTTCTGGTAGAAGATGAGAATACGCTGCGCATGCTGGACCGCCAGCAACGAATTATCGATACCGAGCCAAATTACGCCCTGACACGCACTTACCCTGAGGCTTCCGGCAGCTAGAACATTCTCAGCACCCATGTCACATCTACACCGATTTTATATTCCCGATGGGTTGTCCTCCGTCACGGGCAACGAAAAAATTCCCTTGTCTGACGAGGAGGCGCACCATGCATTGCGGGTGCTTCGCCTGCGCAATGACGAGCCGGTGGCCTTTTTTGACGGCGCAGGGCGCCATGGCCAGGGGCACTTTGAAGCCGTGAGCAAACGTGTGGCCTTGGTGCGGGTTACAGACATAGCCTATACCGCGCCGGAAAATCCCGCCATCGTACTCCTGCAAGCATGCTTGCAGCGGGACAAAGCCATGGAAAGCATCGTGCGCCGCAGCGCGGAGTTGGGGGTGCAGCACATCTGTTTTTTCGATGCAGACCACGCCCAACGCCCCAAAAAAAATCGCCTGGACAAATGGCGGCGCATCGCTATAGAGGCCTGCAAGCAATGTGGACGACCTTGGCTGCCGACGCTGGAGGAGCAAGATTCTCTGGCGTCTGCGCTGGAGTCCGCCAGGGGAGAGCGACTGGCCCTCCTGCTGGAGGCATCCCCAGAGCCGCTGCCGGACTTACGAAAAGACATGGACGCCGTCACCCTCGTGGTGGGGCCGGAGGGCGATTTCAGCCCGGAAGAAACAGCGCTGTTACGGAGCCGGTGCCGTCACATCTCGCTCGGGGATTACGTATACCGAGCGGAGGTCGCGGCAACCTTGGGTTTGACCTTGCTCAAGTATCAGGCTGGACTTTTGGGGCCTCGACAATAGCCCGCTCCGAACCATTTGCGCGCTTCCTTTGCGTTCATCCGTTCCAATTCATATACTAGGGACTGATAACCGGGCGAACCGGGATTACCCATCCCCGGTATTTTGCCAACGCGAAACACAGCCAGGGAAGGAATATTGCGCATATGGACCCGAATTGTCTTTTCTGTAAAATCGCCGCCGGGGAAATTCCTTCGGAACAGGTCTATGGCGATGAGGAATTTTACGCATTCCGGGACATCAGCCCCGCAGCGCCCACCCATATCCTGATCATTCCCCGGAAACACATTGCCCGAATTCAAGAAACCCAGCCGGACGATGCAAAACTTCTCGGTGAAATGCTCTTGCTGGCCAACAAAATCGCCGAGGCGGAAGGGCTCACCGAACGCGGCTTCCGCTATGTGATCAACAGCAACGAGGAAGGCGGCCAAACGGTCTTTCATATCCACCTGCACATTCTCGGTGGTCGGCAGATGGCCTGGCCCCCTGGTTGACGCCCCGGTTGGGCCGCGCCGGAGCAACCGGCCACCATGACGCCCCTGGAGATACGCCATGCCCCCCAAACCAAAGCAACTGCATAATGACCACTACCGGATTGGATTTATCTTGATGCTGGCCCTCGTGTTGCCCACGATATTGTCGGCTGAAGAAGCCTTTGAGATCACCTTTTTTCGCCCCTATCAGCCCGGGCAACAATATGCGGTAACCTTTGAAGCGGAGAGCGAGAAACGACAACAAATCTCCCGACGTTCGCGTGAGGCCGATCCGGAGGTAACGCGGCAACAGGTGCGCCTGCGTGGGGAAATGGAAGTGCTGGCGGTGGGCGCGGATGGGGACATTTCCGAAGCGCGCTACCACATCCAGGAATTTGCCGGGACTGCAAAAGGGGCGGCCATACCAGGGTTGCAACCGGGCGACACGCTGCACGCCCGGCTGGAAAGCGATGAAACACGCTATTACAAGGACGGCGTGGCGCTCCCCGATGCGCTGGCCGAACTTCTGGCGTTGATCATCCGCTTTCGAAGCCCGGATCGGCCCCGGGACACCGAGAGTTTTGCGGCTGATACGCCCAAGGCCGTAGGAGAACGCTGGCAGGTGAATAGGGAACGCGCCGCAGCCAGCTTGACGCGGGATCAGGTGCGGGTAGCGCCGGAAGCAATCTCCGGGGAAGTCGTATTGCAAGAGACGCTTACGCACGCGGGACTTGAAGCGTATCGGCTGGCGGGGAATTTACACGTCACCAGGATGGAAATGGATATGCCCCGGATGTCGCGGCTGGAAAGCGCCGAAATGGAGATGTCCCATGAAGGGGTTTATCCGGTGGATACGACGCGTCAGCCGCTCGACACCCGCACCACGGCGACCCTGGAGGCGCATGCCCAGGGAACCGGCCTGGCGCGCTTCCTCCAGTTCCATATTCGGGAAACCCGCACGATGCACGCCGTCATGACGCCAATACCGGAAGACGCCGCCACCGGCGACGTGGCCCCGGAAGCGCCTCAATCGCCGGCGGGGAACAGCGACAACGACGATGTGGACGACGATGAATGGCGGGTGCTGTCGGTGGAGTGACGGGCTGGATAGTATAGGGTGGTTTGGCGTCCCGAAATACTGTGGGACGGGATAGCATGCCAAAGGAGTTTGCGACGCTTGTCGATTTCCGAGGATGAAGAATACAACGAAAACTGGACACCGGACCTGGAGCACAAGGCGCCGGTGGAAGGTGACTTTGATCTGCAACTGACCCTCCCGCTGACGCCGGTGCCACCACGGGAACCGATTTCGCGTATAACAAAGCGGGACGGGCGCCTGGAAGCCTTTGACAAGCGAAAAATAGGCGACGCGATCTTTAAGGCGGCGGAATCCATCGGGGGGCAAGACCGCAACCTGGCCGATAGCCTGGCCTCCGCAGTCACCATCTACCTGACCAAGCGGCTGCATGGGGCCACGCCGACCGTGGATCAGGTGCACGACGCTGTCGAGCGCGTGTTGATTCAGATGGATCACTTCCGCACCGCGCTGGCCTATGTGCGTTATCGGGATCAGCGGGCCCGCGTCCGGAAACTGCGAGAAGGCGACTTGC
>SKJD01000362.1 GCA_007116095.1 Candidatus Hydrogenedentota bacterium | reverse complement strand
TGGACGAAGCGGGGTACCTGCACGTGACCGGACGGAAGGACAACCGCTTTATCGCCGGAGGCGAAAACATTCAGCCGGAAGAGATTGAAACAGTATTAAACCGGCTGCCCGGGGTGGAGGCGTCGGTGGTAACGTCGATTCCAGATAAAGCCTTCGGCGCTACACCGGTCGCCTTTGTGCGCATGAAAACCGGCCATGCCCTAGAGGAAGCGGCGTTGCAGCGCGCCCTGGCGGCCACCCTGCCCAAGTTCAAGATACCGCGCCACTTCTTGCCCTCGCCCGATGCAGGCGACCAGGACGGCGGTATAAAAATCCGTCGCGCCTGGTTTCTTGCCCTCGCCCGAGAACAGTTGGCCGACGTAGATTAGGCGGCACAGCGATCCAGGACATCCAGGATTTCCTTAACCGCATTGTCCAGTCCGATGAAAATCGACCGGGAGATGATAGCGTGGCCAATGTTCACCTCGTGCAGGCCGGGTATACGCGCGACCGGTTCCAGGTTGTGTACATTCAGCCCATGCCCGGCGTTGAGCGTCAACCCGGCGTCTATCACATAACGGCCACAGTCCTGAAGCTGCTGCAATGCTACGGCCATGGCCTCATCCCCATGCGCGTTGGCGTAGGGTCCGGTATGTAGTTCGACACAGTCCGCGCCCACGGCGACGGCCGCATCCACTTGCCGGGGGTCCGGGTCGATAAAGAGGCTTACCTGGATGTCATGTGAATGCATATCCGCCGTTACTGCCCGCAGGTGCTCAATGTCCGAGGCGACGTCGAGGCCCCCTTCCGTGGTGATTTCCTCCCGGCTTTCCGGCACCAGGCAGACCTGATACGGGCGGATTCGGTGCGCGACGGCAATGATCTCGGGGACAGCCGCCATTTCAAAGTTCAGCCGGACTTCCAGCAGCTCGGACAGTAGTTCTATGTCCTGATCCTGCACATGCCGCCGATCCTGCCGCAGGTGCGCCGTGATCTGGTGGGCGCCCGCCATCTCGCACAGCTTGGCGGCTTCCAGCACATCCGGATCGACACCCTTACGAGCCTCGCGTAATGTCGCCACATGGTCTATGTTGACCCCAAGCTCTATCATGCTGCATCCTTCCCATGTTCAACCCTGCCATCTTGCGAATCTGTTTCGGCTTGCTCTGACGCATTGGCCATTTTTCAACCGTTGCTATACAGACCCGCGTATATGCCTATTGTATGCTACGCTACCCGGCGGTATGTTGTAAACCATGGAGCCGGTGTCGCGAGCGGGTATCAGTCCGCCAGTTGCTGCACCCGGTCCGCGAGGGTTTCCGTCATGTTGCGGGCAACTTGTGGGTCCTCATGCTGCACCATAATCCGTACTATGGGTTCGGTGCCCGAAGGCCGCATCACGATGTACCCTTTGCCGTTCATTTCCTGTTCCGCTTCAGCCTTGAGTTGATCCAGCGTCTTCTGGGCTGGTTTCTTGCGCCCATTCAGCGGAATCTTGGCATGGTGTTCGGGAAACTCCTGATACACATGGGCCAGGCTGGCCAGGCTCTGCCCCTTCCGCACGAGAATGGCGAGAATCTGCAAGGCCGCAATCGTGGCGTCGCCTGTGGTGTTGTGGTCCAGCAACACGATATGCCCGGAGGACTCGCCGCCGATGTTCAGGCTGTGTTCCCGCATCGCTTCCACCACATAGCGGTCGCCGACCTTGGTGCGCACCACCTTGCCATCAAACGGAGCGATGGCCTTTTCCAGGCCGGAATTGGCCATGATGGTCGTGGCCAGGGATTTGTTCGGGAGCGTGCCCTGTTCAAGCTGATCCACGGCCAGGATGGCGAGCAGGGCGTTGCCGTCTAGCAGACGGCCATTGGCGTCCGCCATAACGATGCGATCCCCGTCGCCGTCGAAGGCGATCCCGGCGTCGGCGCGTTCACGGATGACCATGGCGCGCATCTCCTCCGGATGCATTGAGCCGACGTTATCGTTGATGTTCAGGCCGTTGGGCTTGTTGCCGATGGGGATGACCGTGGCGCCAAGCTCACTCAAGGTGTCCGGGCCGACCTTGTACGTGGCGCCGTTCGAGCAGTCCACCACGATTTTCAGGCCGTCCAGGCGCATGCCGCGCGGGAAGGAGGCCTTCACGAATTCGATATAGCGGCCTACGGCGTCGTCGATGCGCCGGGCGGTACCGATGCTCTCGGCGGTGGGGCGCAGCTTGTCTACGGAGCCGGTCTTGATCATCCGCTCGATTTCGTCTTCCTGCTCGTCCAGCATCTTAAAACCGTCGCGGCCAAAGAGTTTGATGCCGTTGTCGGGGAAGGGATTGTGCGAGGCCGAGATCATAATCGCGCCATCGCAGCGCAGGCTCCGCATAATATAGGAAACCCCCGGTGTCGGCAGGGGACCTGTCAGCAGCACATTGATGCCCACTGAGCATAGGCCCGCCGTCAGCGCATTTTCCAGCATATAACAGGAACGGCGGGTATCCTTGCCAATGAGAATCGTATGCCGCTGGGCCCCGTTCTTGAAGAGCGCGCCCGCGGCCCGCCCTACCTGCAAGGCCATTTCCGCAGTCATGGGGTGAATATTGGCCACCCCACGTATGCCGTCCGTTCCAAACATTCTGTCAGCCATGGTATTTATGTCCTTCCTCGTAGTATCGCATCACTCATCGCGGCGACCCGGGCCATCGCCTTCACATCATGCACCCGCACCGCATCCACGCCCTGTGCAATCCCCAGGGCCACCGTGGCCGCCGTGCCTTCCATGCGCTCCGAAGGCGGCGCTTCGTTCAACACCGCGCCAATAGTGGCCTTGTTGGAGCTGCCCAGCATCAGGGGCTGCCCCAGGCGCTTGAATTCACCCAGCCGGCGCATGATTTCCAGATTGTGTTCCACTGTTTTGCCGAAGCCGAAACCGGGATCGAGCCAGATGCGTTCTCGGCGAACGCCCTGCGCCTGCAAGTCTTCCAGCCGGGCTTCAAAGTAACGGCAGATATCCTCAACGACGTCTTCGTAGACCGGGTTCTGTTGCATCGTCTTGGGCTGGCCCTGCATGTGCATGACGACGCAGGGACAATCCCAGGCCGCCACGACGCCGGGCATCTCCGGGTCCATCCGTAGGCCGGAAATGTCGTTGATCATGCTTGCGCCCCGTTCCAGGGCGTGCTGCGCAGTATCCGCCCGCCAGGTATCTATGGATATCGGGATGTCCACGGCGTCCAGCACGGCGTCCAGCACGGGCAAGAGGCGGGCCTGCTCTTCTTCAGGGCTTACCGGATTCGAGCCTGGCCGGGAAGACTCCGCGCCGAGGTCCAGGATGTCGGCGCCATCGGACACCAGACTGCGCGCATGCGCCACCGCCTGTTCCGGGGCGTTCCAACGACCGCCGTCGTAGAAGGAGTCCGGGGTGATATTCAGAATCCCCATGATCAGCGTCTTGTCCGGACGCACCACGATGGGGCGTGCTGTCGCGTGTTCTGGCAAGGGCATCGTTCCCTCTTGTCCCGGGTGGCGCTTGGGCAACCCGGACTTCTGGAAAAAGCGCCCAGCAACCTGGCATCGACCCATGTCAATGTCAGGCCCTGGGCGCTGAAATCCTGTCATTCAACTACTTACTACCGGAAGACTCCGGGCTGTCGCTTTCAGTCGCCTGTGTCTCAGTGACGCCGCTGCTGTCCGGAGGCAAATTCCCGTCGTTCACTGGTGTCTGTTCCGACTGCATCGTACTCGATGTGGAGGTTTCCGCATCATTCGGACCGCTCACGCCCGCCGCTTCGGTGTACAGGGGGCCCGGTATGTCTTTTTCCGGGGGCAAGATGTTTTCTCCGCCATACTTCCTGATTATATCATCGATCTCTTGCGCTTCCAGGGTCTCTTTTTCGTAGAGCGCTTCGGTCAGGGCATCCAGCACTCCCAAGTTATTTTCCAGGAGTTCCCGGGCTTCTTTATAAGCTTCTTCCAGAATTCTGTGTACTTCCCGATCCACCGCAGCGGCGGTTTGGTCGCTGAAATCGCGCATCTTGGTCAGGTCACGGCCTACAAAGACTTCGTCATTGTGGCCGAAGGAAATGGGCCCGAGCTCGCTCATGCCCCATTCACAAACCATGGAGTGGGCGATTTTAGTCGCATGCTGCAAGTCGCCTGCGCAGCCGCTGGTATACTCGTTGTACTTGAGTTCTTCGGCGGCGCGCCCGCCCATGCTCATGCGGATGGTGGCGAGGCAGTAGTTCCGGGAGACGTTGTAGCGGTCTTCCTTCGGGAGGAAGCTTGTCAGACCCAGCGACGGTCCACGCGGAATAATCGTGGCCTTGTGCACGGGGTCGGCATCCGGTAGCAGGCGACCGACCAGGGCGTGCCCGGCTTCGTGGTAGGCCGTGCGCTTCTTTTCCTCCGGATTGAGGATCATACTCATTCGCGCCGGTCCCATCAGAACCCGGTCCTTGGCGTCCTCGAAGTCCACCATGGTGACCTGCTCCTGGATCCGACGTGCGGCAAGCAGGGCCGCTTCGTTCACCATATTGCCCAGGTCGGCGCCGGAAAAACCGGGAGTGCCCCGGGCCAGGGTTTCCGTAGCGACATCCGGCGCAATGGGCACCTTCTGATTGCGGATGTGGATGTCCAGGATTTCCTTGCGGCCCTTCATGTCCGGGTTGCTCACCACCACCTGGCGGTCGAAGCGGCCAGGACGAAGCAGGGCCTTGTCCAGCACATCCGGCCGGTTCGTGGCGGCCATGAGAATGACGCCGTCGTTGGTGTTGAAGCCGTCCATTTCCACGAGCAGTTGGTTGAGCGTCTGTTCCCGCTCATCATGACCACCACCCATGCCGGCGCCACGTTGGCGACCGACCGCGTCGATTTCGTCGATGAAGATGATGCAGGGCGCGTGTTTCTGCCCCTGCTGGAAGAGGTCGCGGACCCGGCTCGCGCCGACGCCGACAAACATTTCCACAAAGTCCGAGCCGCTGATGCTGAAGAACGGTACGCTGGCTTCACCGGCCACCGCGCGTGCAAGCAGGGTTTTACCGGAACCGGGCGGGCCCACCAGCAGCACGCCACGGGGAATCTTGCCGCCCAGGGAAGTGAATTTTTTGGGGTCTTTCAGGAACTCGATAATTTCCTGAAGTTCCTCCTTGGCCTCGTCAACGCCGGCCACATCGGTAAACATGGCCGTTTTTTCGCTCTGATTCGCCATGCGGGCGCGGCTCTTACCGAAGGACATCGCCTTGTTGCTGCCGCCCTGCATGTGCCGGAACATAAAGAACCAGAAAACACCGATAATCAGTAGGAGGGGGAGGATGTTGAAGAGCAGGGCGTACCAGACGCGGCTCTCTTCTTCATAGCGGTAGGTGATTCCTTGCACATCCAGCGTTTCCTCCCAGGATTCCCGAAATTCCGGGGCCTGGAATTCAATGGTTGTCTGTTCCTTGTAGGGCTCTACGAAATTGGCCGTAACCTTCACCATGTTGTCGCCCGAGGAGATAACCACCGGACCATCAATGTTGCCCGCCTCCAGTTGTTCCACGAAATCACGCTGATGGAGTTCCTCCACCTGCGTGCCTAACCCGGAAAAATTGGAGATGACCAACACCACAAAGATCAGGAGCACCAACCAAAGTGTCACCTGCTTAAAGACGCCATTCATAAGATTATGTTATACCTCTTTGTATCGTAACCAAACCTTGGGTTGTTTCATGGCCGGAAAGTCAGCCTGCGCTAAACAATGTTCTGAAGTCGCCAGCTCTGAATGCGCCTGGCCGTGGCGCAATTATTATGTAACCGGAGACGATAGATCCCCGGCCTGACTTCGGGAATCATACCATACAGTGAACTTTGGAACAATTTTAGCCACCCCGGTGTTGACGCTAAGCCGCTGCATGCAGGACCTGATTTGCCAACCCAAAGCGCCATCCGCTATGCTCACACGCATTGTCCCGGCAGGTTGCTTTACGGACATTCCAGTCTCAACGTTGCCGATGCGGCAAAGGTTGATAGCGAAGACAAGACCTGCAAATTCCGTTTTCACAGGTCTACGTTTCCGGCTACGCTTCTGTCCATAACATGGCAACGCCGTAAAAATACTCCCGGGGCCGGAAATCGTGAAGCCCCATACCGAATAGTCACTGAATAATGAACCGGGGCATCCGGGGAAACGCCCTGGCATTACAAATCGTACGCGCCCCCAAAGGTAAGCATGAGTCACACTTCTGAGTCTCAGGAAAACAGCCCTAAAGCCGGTTCAGCACCGCCGCCCCAGGATGAAAAGAGCGCCGCCGAGGTAGAAGCCTTGTCGCCCCGCGCGAAGTCGGCGTTGAAAATCATGTTTTTAACCCTTTTTATTGACCTGGCCGGCTTTTCCATCATTTTTCCCCTGTTCCCCAGTATGTTGCAGCATTATCAGGCCACCGAGGCCGAGGGTAGCCTTTTTATGCTGCTATACGATGCGCTGCTACGTTTTTCCACCTTTGCCGGCGCGCCTGATTTGCACTGGGGGGTACTGGTGCTCTTTGGTGGGGCCCTGGGCTCTGTCTATTCCCTGCTGCAATTTTTCTTCGCCCCAATCCTGGGCGCGTGGTCCGACCGTGTGGGGCGCAGGCCGATATTGCTGCTGGCCCTGGGGGGGCTGGCGCTGTCCTACCTGCTCTGGTTCTTTGCCGGCAGTTTCGCCTTGCTCCTGATCGCTCGCGTTCTTGGCGGCATGATGAGCGCCAACATCTCCACGGCCTCGGCTGTGGTGGCGGATGTCACGACCCAGCGCACCCGCTCCAAAGGTATGGCCATTATCGGGATGGCCTTTGGGCTGGGCTTTATTTTCGGACCCGTAATCGGGGGCGTGAGTTCACTCATTGATCTCACAGCCCATTGGCCCGGCCTGGCAGCCTATGGCGTAAATCCCTTCAGCATGGCGGCGGCGGTGGCTTTCCTGCTAAGTATTGTTAACTTGTTGTTGGTCTGGCGCTGCTTTCCCGAAACGCACCAACCAGGTGTAACCAGCGAGCGCATTGCGCGTCCGTTGAATCCTGTCACGCTCTTTCAGGCACCCGATTATCCGGGCGTGCGCCGCACCAATACGGTCTACTTCCTTTTCCTGCTCGCCTTTTCCGGGATGGAGTTCACGCTGACCTTCCTCGCCGTCGAGCGTCTGGGCTATACTCCACGAGAAAACGCCCTGATGTTTCTTTTTGTCGGCGTGGTGTTGGCGGGGATGCAGGGGAGCTATGTCCGGCGCCGATCCGGCAGCATCGGTCCACGGCGGATGGCGCAGCATGGCTTGGTCACCCTGATACCCGGACTCTTGCTGCTGGCCCTGGCTGGTTATACCCAAATGAACAGCATTCTCTACAGCGGTCTTTTTTTGCTCGCGGTCGGCGCGGCCCAGGCCATTCCCTGTCTGACGGCCCTGGTCAGCATGTATACGCCCAGCCACGCACAAGGCAGCACCCTGGGTATATTTCGCTCGTTGGGCGCCTTGTCCCGCGCGCTTGGCCCCTTGTTCGCCTGCTTGCTCTACTGGCGGCTGGGCGCGTCAACGGCCTATGTGATCGGCGCGGCCTTCATCCTGGTACCCCTCCTGATCGCCCGGAGATTTCCCGAGATCGCCGAACATAATGAGACCGGGGCGGTGGAAGACCAACAGCCCGCAGAACAACGCGCCTGAATCCAGGCAGTATCCTTACAGGCTGCTCCCAAATATGGCTCAGAGGCGCTTGACGCCGAAACCGCCGCCCACCTCGATGACCGCACCGGTGGCGTAGTCGAAATAGCCGTCCGCCAGGGCATAGACTGCCTTGGCGATGTCTTCCGGCTGGCCCCAGCGCGGTTGCAGCAGGATGCCTTCCGCGATCAGCTTGTCGTATTTTTCCTGCACCCCGGCGGTCATGTCCGTGGCGGTGATGCCGGGACGCACTTCAAAGACATTGATTCCATGTTCCGCAAGCCGTACGGCGAAGGTCTGCGCGACCATGCCCAGCGCCGCCTTGCTGGCGCAATATTCGACGCGGTTCGTGCTGGCGGTGTCGGCGGAGATGCTGGAGATGAAGATAATGGACGGCGTGACGGCAGGGACAGCGCCTGCTTGCTCACGGCGAGCGACCATGTGTTTGGCCACTTGCTGGCTGAAGAAAAAGACTCCGCGCAGGTTGATGTCCATCACAAAGTCAAAGCTCTCCGGGGTGCAGTCCAGAATGTCGTTGCGTACCTTCGGCCCGACCCCGGCGTTGTTCACGAGCGTATCGATATGACCGAAGTGCTCCAAGACCGGCATCACGAGTTGGTCATGATCCGCCAGATCGCCCAGGTTACCGGTGACCGGCAGAAATTCCTGGCCACGCTCTTCCACCCGGGCCTTGACCTCATACAACCCTTTCTCCGTGTTCGACGGATCCGCCTGCGTCGCCGCCCCGGCAATGTCATAGCCATGCTCCGCAAGGTACAGGGTGATGCCCCGTCCGATCCCGCGGCTCGCCCCGGTGATTAATGCAACTTTTTTCGACACGACTTCCTCCCTGATTGTTTATATGGCGTAGCAAAGTTTACTTTGCGTCTTTTTAGCGTCGCTTAAAGGGATTTGACAATGGTAACGTCAGGTTTACGCAAACTAAAGTTTGCTACTCCATATGCTTTAATGCCAAAGCAGCAAAGCTTGCTT
>SKJD01000183.1 GCA_007116095.1 Candidatus Hydrogenedentota bacterium | reverse complement strand
GTAGGCGAAACGCCCGTTGCAACCACTCCCGATGCGGGAAGCGAAATGCCCTGACACTGTTTTTAGCTTTATATTGCGCATTATTCATGTGCCGTGGACTGGATATGATATACTGACGGTTGCATGGCGTTTGATCTAATGTGTATTTGGTGTAACCAACGAGGGCGCTCCCATGCGATATGCGATTGCCGGGATTTTTGGGCTTTGCGCCATGTTGCTGTTTTGGCTATATTGGCCATATCTGGGAAGCGGCATACCGGCCCCGAACCGCGTGGATAGCGCCGACGTCCCGGGTCGAATGGGCGCAGTGCAAGGCCTCCCGGCTGCTGGAATGCAATTTTCGCCGGCCATCGCGCCGTATCCCGGAGTCGGTGAGGGCGGACATGCCTTTCAGGGTCGACTCACCAGCCAAAATCCGGAAGCGTCTTTGTCGGGGCTGCGTCTGGCCCTGCAATCGGCCGCTGGAGACGATGCATTCCGGATGGTGGTGCGAAGCAATGACGCGGGGCGATTCCATTTTCAAGACCTGGAAGCCGCCGGGTATGTGCTCCTGCTGGAGGAAGAATCGCTGGCCTTCTCCGAATCGACAGAGACTTTGGTGCATGTGCCCCTGGCGCAGGAGGCAGAGCAGGTCTTTGAGGTTGTTCAGGGCGGTGGCGTACGCGGCCAGGTATTCAACGAAGCTTCTGGCAATCCCATGGGCGGCGTTTTTGTTGTGGCCCTGCCGTATGTGTCCTCCCGGGACGCCATGATTGAAGCGGCCCCTACCCCCTACCTTTCACAAGCCACCGACGCCGAAGGCGGCTACCACATCGCGTCACTCACTCCCGGTACGTACCGCCTGTTTGCAATGGAGCACCTGGAAGCTGATCCCCCCTATCACCAGGCGCTGCAATACGCCCAGCATCGGCATGCGCTCTTGCAGGGACTGGGTCTAGGGATGGGGGTGGCGACCCCGGATGAGACCTGGCAGGCCGATACGGTAGTAGAAGTGCGGGTTGGCGAGACGACTTCCGACGTGAACCTGTATCTACACGTGCCGCAGCGGAGCCATATCGCGGGGCGGGTGCTGGATCAACACGGCAATCCGATTCCGGAAGTTTCGTTGCGCATCAACCAGGGAAGCATGGATTATACGGCGCCACCGCTCAACCAGACGATTTACAGCGACGAGGAAGGGTATTTTCGCTTTGAAAATCTGTCTGTGGGCGAGGATTATGTCGTAATCGCAGAACATCGCATAGGCGATGTTGATTTGCCGTCTGAATCCGAGCGTGTTGCCGCATTGCCTGCGGAGGGCCGCGACGATCTGCAATTTACTTTGATGCGTTATGCTGCCATTCACGGTCAGGTCGTCGATCCCAATGGAAAACCTTACCCCCTGGAGTTGGGCATGGTGGATCTGGATCAGGATCAGGATCGCATCGTCCGACAAAATCAGAGCGATCCCGAAGGGAACTTCTCCATGAGGTTTCTGGAGTCGGGAACGTACCGGATAGACGCCCTGATAGGCGGTGTTTCTTTTCAGGAGCTCGCGACGCTGGAAGTCGCCCCAGGCGAGCAGATAGGGCCGCTCACCTTGGTCTTTGATCCGTCTGGAGTCGCTATGATTGATGGTATCGTACAAGATGCCACTGGTAGTCCCATCCCGCATGTTCAGGTTTTGGCAGTTCAGCAGCTTAATGAACCTGAAGGCCGTGCCCAGGTTATTGCCGACGATTCGGGACGGTTTCGTCTGGTGCTGGAAGCTGTGGGACGCTATCGCCTGGTGTTCAGGCATGGGAGTTATGTGAACAAGGCCCTGGAAAATATCCCGGCGAATACACAGAATTTGCAGGTGGTTCTGGACAGTGGCAACACATTGCGCGGTCGCGTGGTGGATGCCCGGAGCAATCGGCCGATTGAGCTTTTTGGAGTGGCCGTCTCCAGCATCGGGGATGCGAGCGCTGCGCCTTCGGGGATGAACCCAACGGAGTACCGCGCCCTATTTGCCGATGCATCGCAGCAGTATGGAAACTACAGCTCGGTAGGGTATCACGAAGACGGGTGCTTTGAGTTGCAGGGCCTGGGCGGTATGGCCTGGATCAGTATCCGCACCCACGATTACATCACGCACCGGCAACTCATTGAAGGCATCGGCCCCGGTCATGCGCGGCGAGAGCTTGCTATCCGCTTACGCCCCGCGCCCCAATGTGAGGGCGTGGTGGTGGACCGGATGGGGCGCCCCATACCGTCTGCCCAGGTGCGGTTCGATACGCAGACCTCTGCGGTTATGACTTCCACGACCACTAATGAACAAGGACGCTTTTCCATACAGCGCCAGCAGGTTGGTCCGGACGATGCGTTGGAGGCGACGCATTCGGATTACCAGCCTGGTGCGGTTTCCCTGCCGGAGAGTGACCGGGATCTTCGAGGGCTGGAAATTGTGTTGCAGCGGGGAGCACAGTTGGAAGGACGTATTACGCAGGATGGCCGGGCGGCGCCTGATGTACAGGTGGCATACTATCCCGAAGGGTACAGCTTTTCGCCATACTCGACCCGGACGGCCTCCAATGGCCGGTATGTACTGGACAATGTGATGCCCGGGACCGGGACCTTACGCCTGAGTTGGGGCGATCCCGGAGCGCGCGAAGACGAGGCGCTCGAGGTAGAGCTGATTGCCGAGCATACCATCACGGTGGACCATGATCTGGCCCGTTAGTTGGCAAATGGCGTCATATGAAACTTTGCCCCCGTCAGAGGAATTAGTATGGGGTACGTGGGCTGTATTGCCTGGGCAATCGCGTGCCAATTACGTCTGATTGCCTGATTTCATACGGGCCAGCCAAGCAGGGAGTGCCTGATTTCGATATTTCGGGGGGCTTAGTTTACATTAAATACCTGCAAGGGCTACAATATCAAAATTAATCATCAAGGAAATCCTTTTCGGTACAGCCATGAAACAGGCTGTGGCGGGATTTTTTTATTGGGATAGCGCTTTACATTATCGCCCGCATCAAGCGGCAAGTTTCAGGTGGCTGCTGCCTATTCGCGCAATACCGGATATTGACATTCATTCCCGTGGTATATCGTAGCCAGGCCCTGGACGGCGTGGCGGACGTATTTGGCCGAAATACCGGATGTCATCGTTGCGTTCCCTGCGGCACGTAGCGCCTCCAGGAGGGGCCGTGCATGGTGCTTCGGGGACACCCGGCATCGAACTGCAACAGCGCCTGAACAACACCTTCCCGGGCAGATACTGATTATTAAACCACTGGGAGTCTCCTGTTTGAAGACGATACAATATGCATTACAGAACGCCACAATCGGGGCGGAGTATGATCACCTGGTCAAGTCTCCGTCCAGTTTTCGTGTCGTGTCCAACCGCCTGTTCGAGCTGTATTGCAAGGCCGTGCTGAAGGTATACTGCCCGATGACGGTCATCGGGCTGGATAACCTGCCCGAAGAATCCTTCGTGTTTTGCAGCAACCATTGCAGCCATATGGACAGCGCTGTGCTGATGGCGGCGAGCGGACAGCCTTTCCACCAATTCGGCATGGTCGCCGCGCGGGATTATTTCTACGGCAAGCGAAACGCCTGGTGTACCCTCGTGCATAAGATTATGAATCTTATCCCGGTAGATCGGAAATCCAACCGCAAGGCGCTGCTGGAGAACCTGGCCCTGTGCCGGGCATTCGTCAGTGTGAACCAGCGCAACCTGATTATTTATCCGGAAGGCACCCGTTCCATGACCGGCAATATGCAGTCGCTGAAGCATGGCGCTGCGATGTTGTCGGTGGAATTGGGGTTGCCAATCGTACCCGTGTATATTGACGGCACCTACCGCGCCTGGCCCAAGGGCAAGGCATTTATGCGCCCCACTCCGATCAAGGTTTATATCGATAAACCCCTGTACCCCGGAGACTATAATACGCCGGTGGATGCAAGTGGCAGTGGCGCGGCGTCGTACCGGTTGATGACCGAAGAAATGGACAAGCGATTAACGGAATTGAGCAAGTGTAATGGCCATACAAAGTAATAATAACGGCAATAATAACGGCGCACAGGCAAAAAACAGTGCGCCGCAGATGAAATGGTGGGGCTGGGGCGACGAGGACAAGCGCTTCAATATCGATGATAAACCAACGCTATGGCCATTTCTATGCAAAAAGCTGGGTGTAGAAGGTGAGCTGGTGGAAACGCCCCCGGTTTCGATCAATGACATTGAGATGCCCCGTCAAAATCTCAACGAAGCTTTCTTTACGGCCATCAAGGACAAACTACGGCCCGAGCAAATCCACACCGACAAAAAGGATCGGCTCGTCCATGCCTATGGCAAGAGTTTTCGTGATCTCTGGCGTATCCGCCGGGGCATTGTTGATTTTGCCCCGGATTGTATCATCTATCCCGAGAGCGAAGAGGAAGTCGTTACCCTACTCACGGCGGCCACCGAGCATCAGGTCATTATCATTCCCTTTGGCGGGGGCTCCAACATCGCCGGATGCCTGGAAGTCAGGGATGTTAACGGTCGCATGGTCGTTTCGCTGGATATGAAGCGGATGAACCAGGTACTGGAACTTGACGAGGAGTCCTGCACGGCGCGTATTCAGGCTGGGGTCCTGGGGCCCGACATGGAAGCGCAGCTCCAGGAACGCGGCCATACCCTGGGGCACTTCCCTGACTCCTTTGAGTTTTCCACCCTCGGCGGCTGGGTCGCCACCCGTTCAGCCGGCATGCAAAGCGACAAATACGGCAAGATCGAGGATATGGTGGTTTCCTTGCGCATGGTTACGCCCAGCGGCACCATCGTCACGCGATCCGTACCCAAGGCCTCGAACGGCATCAACATCAACCAGTTGTGCATCGGCAGCGAAGGCATCCTGGGGGTGATTACCGAAGCAACGATGCAGGTGCATCCCCTGCCGGAATACTGGGGCGTCTTCGGTTATCTCTTCCCGGACTTCGAGTTGGGGATCAAGGCCATTCATGAATGCATCAAGAAGGAATGCCGGCCTGTTTTTGTGCGTCTGAATGACGCGGGCAAAACCCAGCTCTCCTTTGCGTTCAAGTCCCATTCCACCCCCTTTAAGGAATGGGTGGCGTCTGGCATGAAAGCCTACCTGAAGAAATTCAAGGGCTTCGACATGGACAAGGTCTGCCTGATGCTCACCGCCTTTGAAGGCGATTACGATCTTTACCAGGAGCAGCGTCGAAAGGTAGATGCCGTGTACAAGAAGTACCAGGGCTTTTATCTGGGCCGGGGGCCTGGCCGGGCTTTCGAGCGTGGGAAGTATGATTTCCCCTACATCCGCGACCTGGTGATGGACTATAACATCATGGCCGATGTCAGCGAGACATCCACAGTCTGGAGTAATCTGCACAATTTGTATAAAAAGACCATGGACCACCTCGACAAGGCCATCAGCGATACAGGGGTGGTGCCTTTTCTCGGTTGCCATATCAGCCACAGCTATTTCACCGGGACCAGCCTCTATTTCAGCTTCGGCTGCCAACAAGTTCCGGGTAAAGAACTGCAACAATACCTGTACATCAAAAAGGCCGCCGAGGACAGCTTTATCAACAATGGCGGCACCCTCTCCCACCACCATGCGGTTGGATTCGAGCATCTGCCCTGGGTGGAACAGGACATTTCACCCACCGGCGTCAAGGCGGTTGAATCCTTGAAAAAAGGGCTGGACCCGATGGGGATCATGAATCCCGGCAAAATCCTGCCCAATGGAATCACCCTGGAAGAATGGGGTCTCTCTGACGCCGATATCCGGGAATTGGAGAATAGGCAGTCGAAAACGCCCACCCAGGCATCCTAAAGGCGCCTTAATTGCCTATCACGCCAAGACTTATGCTTGGTCCGTTGGCGCCTGTTGCTGCTGGACGCATGATAAGTTGAGGGTTTTACGCAGCTTGCAGGATATACCGATTATAAAATTGCCCTGGCGCCAGAAAGACGCATTTTTCGCAATTTGCCGCCGGCGTAAAGCTGTGGTACAATACAGTTGGTCAGCGCCACTTAGTGGCGTTTCTCCTTCCGCGGAGGCTTGGTGCGGTTTACCGTGTCAAGCCTCTTTTTTTGTTTGTACTACCTGATCATTCCCCTGAATATGCCCGCTGTTAACACAGTTGCAGGCATCAAAGTCCTGATTTGCGCATCCCCTCCATTCTCTCCATTCCCCCGAGTTCGCCTTGACGCTTCGACCGTTGTCAAATGTACGCAAATTCCGGATGAACCAAAAAAGCTGTGATTTTCCCAAAAACCACCTCGGAATCGCCCAATCGTCCTGCCTGCGCAGGCAGGCATCCAGGCACGTTTGAACGTCTGCTTCCCTCGGTCATATCACCGCCCGACCGTGGAGCGGTCGCAGCATGTAGCGCAACCGTTTAGGCAACGCTTTCAGCGTAGCGGGAGGTGGTATCGGCTACCCAGGGTAGGTCTTGACCTTGCGGTTAATTCCAACCCTGGGCTGTATTTAGCAAAGCTCCTTCGGAGCAACTATATCTGGTAACGCTACGTCTTTGCGTTAAAAAATTGGCGCGTTATAATCATCCGTGATCACACTGCCGTCGAGGATCTGGTTTCCTGCCTACGCAGGAATGACGGGGCTGGTTACGCAGCTATGCGTCGAAGCTGTTCCCAGGCTGGGCAATAACCTGTTTTTCTTCGTGCTTATACACGAAGACGCAATGTGAACTTTGCGACTCCACATAACTAATCGACTTAAGCGGTAATATCAGAACGCCACCCCTTTTTTCTGTTTAATATGGTAGAATCAAAATACTGCAGTTATGAGTAGAACTATGGCTAGGGCCTTGTCTGTCAGGCTGTCTGTTTTATTCTACTGTTTTTACATATAGCATGCACAAAAAACTCGGTTGTACCTGATTGCAACATGCGTTTGTCGTCAACCAGCAACAGAAAATCTGCCTCAGTATTTAGCAAAATCTGAAATATTCACCTAGTTCAGTATGTATAAAGTATGAATTGGAAATATTATGTAGCGCTAGCAGCTATTATCGTGTTGTTGGCGTTGATAATCAGCCAGTAAAGTCCACAATAAGTCGCTATTTCTGGGGGGTTCTCATTGCCGCCGGGTAAGTTGGGTGCGCGCCGTATTGGACTGCAATGCACCGGCATCTGCCCGGTATAGGGCTTCGCCGGTTAAGCGTTGGGGACCAAAGGCGTTTTCCGGAACCCGCATGGCGTAATTGAACTCCAGGGGCAAGGCCGGGGGCGCATACCAGATCACTTCCAAACGATTTGCTTCACTCCGATGATGCACCAAATCCGGTGCGCCTCCCGAGCCGTATTGAAAAAGCTCCCACCCGGGCGGCAGGTGTTCCTGAAGGGCCAAGGCAGACAGCGAAACCGATTGATTGACTTCCAGTCGCAGTGTGATGCCGATTATGTCGCCCGGACTATACTCCCGCTCCCCGCCATATACTTGTCTTTCCAGGTGTAGTATGGGTTCATGCACCGTAATGTACCCCGCACGCTCGACGTGATGACTGCCGTCAGCATTGCTCACGGTCAACCCGACGTCATAGCGACCGGGTTTATCATACACATGGGAGGGATTGCGTTTGGAAACCGATTTCCCGTCTCCAAAAGACCATTTCCAGGAGTGGATCAAGCTGTTACCGGAACGGGAGCGATCGGCAAAATCGACATGCAACGGCGCATAGCCTTCCTGTGGCGTACCCACAAAGGCTGCCTCCGGCAAGTCGGGTTCCTCTATACAGCCCTTCCCCGCCATGCCGGACAGGAGCAACAGGCACAAGGCACACGATATACAATGCAGAATTCGCAACTTCTTCATTCCCGTACTGCAAACGCTTCGGTTACCGGATGCTGCTCCGGTGAATTCAGCCTAGCAGAATTCCTGATTGAAATGCACTTCCTCGTTGGCTCCAATCGTACAGTCCGTCCTGTCGCATGGCCGCTGGCTTTAATTTTGGGCCGTTCAGTATTTCCCGTCATGCACTAGAACAGGGTATTTTGCATGGTAGTGCTTGCCGTCTTGCGTGCGTAGCTCGCTTTCCAGGCGCCATTGATGTCGGGGAAAGCCGCGTGTGCCTTTGGGCGTGGTCGGCGGCATCTGGGGCGCAATGGGCACGCTGCCCTGGGCGCGTAATACGCCCCCGGCGAAAATGCGTGCATTTTCCGTGAGTATAACTTCCGCTACCTGGGTTTCTTCCTTTATTGTATCCCGGTCTTTGGCAGTATCTTCGTTTACATCGGTCTTATTCAAAAGGATCCGTACAATCAATTGCTCGATAATATGCTCCTGATGCATTTTTTGTTCGTACAGGATGGCGTTGTTCGCGCCGGTTCGCAAGTACGGTTGCATTAGCCAGATATGGGCATCATCGAAATTCTGACGTTTTCGATTCGCCTGATAGAACTGATGCACGCCGGAAACGCCTATCCCGAGGTAGAGTATTGCTCCCATGGATTCGTACACATTTAACGGGGGCAATGTAACGGATGCCTGGAAATAGAACGCCACAATCCCGACGCTGAGAACAGACCAGATTCCCATGCACAACAAGCCACTTTGCCGCTGTCGCTGCATGCAGGTTTCCGGTTCAAACCGGAAGTGTCTTCCAACCCGCTTTGCGGTCTGGCTTCGGCCTGCGCCACGGGCGGCAAG
>SKJD01000226.1 GCA_007116095.1 Candidatus Hydrogenedentota bacterium | reverse complement strand
GGACGAGGAAATCTTGCACGGCGTCCAGCCAGGCGTCGTCCACGTCGTCGCGTTGAATTACTGCGGCGGCATCGTCGATCACCAGGCCGGCGCGTTGCACAATGACTTGGGGATCGTTCTCGTCGACCTCGTCGGATTGCAAGGCCTGGTGCTGGTGGTAGGCCAGGGTGGCATGAAGCCCCTCGCCGCCAAAGAAACGCGCCAGTTGATGCCAGGAAGCGATACAGTCGGCGACACGCCAGGGCTCGGGGATGATTTTATGTTCCTCGAAAAGCTCCGGGAGCATGCCCGCGTGTTCTTCCAGGTAGGCATTGACGCCATCGGCATAGGCTTGTAACAGTTGCCGGGTGTCTGAATCCAGTGTGGCGGCGCTATCTTCGGCGCTGCGGTAGTACCCGAAGAGACGCATTTTTCGGTCATGCGCCACCGCACTGCTTCGCCCGTCATTCAGGGGAATGTCTCCCAGCGTTTCGGCGAGTCGCCCCTGAATGACACGCAGGTTGAGCGTCATCTGAAACAGGCGGTCTTCCGCGGCGGCGTATCCCAGACCGTACAGGGCGTCGCGATCCGTATCCGCAAAAATATGGGGCGTTCCCGCCGCATCCCGCAGGAGGGTTATCTCCCCATAGGCGTAGGCTGTTGCCGGGAAAGTCGCTTCGTGCGTCAGCGCGAGCAAAATCCCGCAGACCAGGCTTCGCAGTATCAGGCGTCGCATCATATCATCCCCTTTCGCTTTGTTTGCGGAGCGTTTCACCGCGCAGTAAGCCCGTCGGCGCATGCTGAACGGTTTCTCCGTGGGCATTGCCGCTCGGTGCTCTCATTCATGGCCTGCTTTACTGTATATTGTAGGCCCGAAAAACACAAGACCCCGCCTGGGGATCGCCAGGCGGGCAGGAGGCAGCACTATCATGACTACCGATCAGATTATTGTTTTTAGCGTGCTGGGCGCCGCCCTGGTATTGTTCGTCTGGAACCGCTGGCGCTATGACATTGTCGCCCTGGGCGCCCTGTTGGTCGTGGCGCTGACGGGGCTCGTGCCGCCGGACGAGGTCTTTATGGGGCTGGGACATCCGGCGGTCATCACGGTGGCGGCGGTGCTGGTCATCAGCCGGGGCCTGGAGAACGCCGGGGTGGTGGACATGCTGGCGCGCTTCCTGACGAAAGTCGGGGATCGACCCTGGGTGCAGGTGGGCACGATGACCGGGATCGTCGCGTTGTGTTCGGGCTTTATGAACAACGTCGGCGCGTTGGCGCTTTTGATGCCCGTGGCGATCTGGATGGCGCGGAAGGCGGAGCGATCGCCGTCCTTTCTCCTGATGCCGTTGGCCTTTGGTTCCCTCCTTGGCGGCACGATTACCCTCATCGGTACGCCGCCCAACATCATTATCGCCACCTACCGCGTGGAAAGCGGGGCCGAAGCTTTCGGCATGTTTGACTTCCTGCCGGTCGGCCTGGGCATCACCGCGGCAGGCGTGGTCTTCATCACCCTGATCGGCTGGCAGCTCACGCCACAGCGGCAACAGGAAGGCGACGGCGGTGGACTTTTCGAGATCGAGGCCTACCTCTCCGAGCTGCGCGTACCCGAGGGCTGCAAGTTCGCCCGCAAGACCCTCCATGATCTGGTGGCGGCGGTGCAGGAGGAAGCGGATGTGCTCGTGATTGCGCTGGTGCGCGGGGAAGACCGGAAGGAGATGCCCTCGACCTTTGAAGTCCTTCGCGAAGGGGATGTCCTGCTGGTGGAAGCCGACTCAAATGGACTCAAGGCGCTCGTGGATATCACGGGGCTGAAGATGGTCGGTGATGCGAAAGAAGACGAAGACGAGGAGGTGGAGAAGGCTTCCGAAAACATAGAAGCCGGCGCAGTGGATGTGGAGGGCGACGGGGATGCGGAGGAAACGGAAGAAAAGGAACAGTCCAAGAAGGCCGCGTTGACCCTGGAAGAGGCGATTGTCACCCCTGGCTCCATGCTGGTCGGCACAACCCTGAGCCGCCTGGACCTGCGGGAGCGCTATGGCGTGAATGTGCTGGCTGCGGCGCGGCAGGGGCATCGGCTGCGCGAGCAATTGGGCAAAATCCGTTTCTCTCCGGGAGATATTCTGCTGGTTCAGGGCGACGAAGAACAATTGCAGTCGCGTCTCAATACCCTGGGCTGCTTGCCCCTGGCCTCACGGGGCCTGCGCATAGGCCGTCCCCGGAAGGTGTTGCTGGCCGGTGGGATTTTCGCCGCCGCGTTGGCGCTGGTCGCCCTGAACCAGTTGCCCGCGGCCATCGCCCTGGTGAGCGCGGCAATGGTCATGGTGCTGGTGGGCCTGATCAGCCCGGGCGAGGTTTACAAGAGCATCGACATGCCCGTTATCCTGTTGCTCGGGGCCATGCTGCCGGTGGGACAGGCCCTGGAGAATACCGGCGGTTCCCAACTGATCGCCGACGCCTTGCTGCGCTACGGAGCCACGGCCGCCCCGGCCATTACCCTGGCGGTGCTGATGCTGGCCGTCATGTTCCTGTCGAACATCATCAACAACGCCGCCGCGGCCGTATTGGCGGCTCCCATCGCGCTCAGCTTCGCCGAGGGCCTGGAGCGTTCCGCCGATCCCTTCCTCATGGCCGTCGCCATCGGGGCTTCCTGCGCCTTCATCACGCCCATTGGTCACCAGTCCAACACCCTCGTCATGGCTCCCGGCGGCTACAAGTTCGGCGACTACTGGCGGATGGGCTTGCCGCTCTCCCTGCTTGTCGTGGCCTGCGCCGTTCCGCTGATTCTGTGGGTATGGCCGCTGTAGTCTGGAGTGATGACGGTAGGCATCCTGGATAGTGTGGACAGGCGGTCTGCGCTCAGGCAACTGCTTTCCGGTCCTGTAAACTGCTATGATATAAACGTTCATTTTTTGGTTTTTCGGGGGGGGAAGGAGTTCCATGCACGAGGTGTTTTTGCAGGATTTGGCCGTGGTGATGATTGTCGCCGGCCTGGTGACGATCATGTTTCACCGCTTCAAGCAGCCGGTGGTGCTGGGCTACATTCTGGCCGGGGTGATTATCGGTCCCAACACACCGCCATTTCCCTTGATCCAGGAGCAATATACCATCGACCTGATGGCGGAACTCGGGATTCTCTTCCTGATGTTCAGCCTGGGGCTGCAATTCAGCCTGCGAAAGCTGGCGCAGGTCGGTCCGACGGCCTTCACCGTCGCGACGATTGACGTCATCGCCATGCTCACCCTGGGCTATGTCACTGGGCGATTTTTCGGCTGGAGCACGATGGACAGCCTCTTTCTCGGGGCCATGCTCTCCATTTCCTCGACGCCGCTGGTGTTGAAGGCGTTGGAGGGGCTGGGGCTGATGAAGGAGAAGTTCACGGGCATCATCTTCGGCATCCAGATCGTCGAAGACATCCTGGGCATCGCGGTGATCGCCTTGCTTTCCAGTATCGCCATGACGGGCTCCTTCGATGTCGGTGAAGTGGTAGGCACCCTGGGGCGCCTGGGGGTATTTCTCTCGGTCGCTCTGGTGGCGGGCCTGCTCATTGTGCCATGGTTGCTGCGCTACGTGGCGCATTTCAAGAACAACGAGATGTTGTTGATCACTGCGCTAGGACTTTGCTTCGGCGTTTCCCTGCTCGCCTTGCGGCTGGAATACAGCGTGGCGCTGGGAGCCTTCATCATCGGCGCGGTCATTGCCGAGGCCCGGGAGGGGGCGCATATCAACCACCTGGTGGAGCCGGTGCGCGATCTTTTCAGCGCGGTCTTCTTCGTGGCGGTCGGCATGTTGATTGATCTGCAAGTGCTCTACGAATATCTCCTGCCGGTGACCATCATCGCGACGGCCCTGATAGTGGGCAAGATTAGCTTTTGTTCCTTCGGCACCTTCGTGACCGGACATGATGCCCGCACGGCGTTCCGGGTCAGTCTGGGCCTCACGCAAATCGGCGAATTTGCGTTTATTATCGCGGCGCTGGGCTTGTCGCTCGGGGTGACCAGTGATTTTCTTTATCCCATCGTCGTGGCCATCTCGGCCATTACGACCTTTGTCACGCCCTATCTCATGCGCTACGCCAACCCCATCGCTGACGCGCTCAGTTACCTGGTGCCCAATCCGATCCTGCAGACGGCGAAGCTATACAACCGCTGGACCACCCGGCGCACCGAGCGCACCCAGCGCAATCATCAGGTGCGCGCCCTGTTGCGCCGCTGGAGTATGCAGATTGCATTGAACCTGGCCCTGGTCAGCGGCCTGTTCATTATCTGCAACGCCGCCGCCCACTGGTTGGAGGCTCATGTCAGTATCGTGCCGGGGGTGCTCGGCGGGATACACAGCCTGATGTGGCTGACGGCCAGTCTGCTGGCCTTGCCATTGCTCATCGCGACCTTCCGGAAATGGCGCGCCATCGCCATGGTCCTCGCGGAGATCAGTGTCCCGCTGAACAAGGAACGCGAGCAGCAGTCCTACAACCTGCGCAGCGTCATTACCAACGCCCTGCTGGTCGCCGGGGTCTTTCTCGTCGGACTGATGATCCTGACGCTGAGCTATGCGCTGTTGCCGCCCTGGCCGGTGCTCATTGCCCTGCTCCTTATCGTGGCGCTGAGCACGTTCATTTTCTGGCGCAGCTTCATCCGCGTCTACGCCTCGGCGCAATTTGCCCTCGGCGAGACCTTGCAGCAATCTTCTGATACGCACGCCGTCGTGACTAGTCGACCGATACCTGGGATGCTTTTGCGCGCCGAGCTGGATTCGGTCGCGCTCCCGAGTGGTAGCAGCGCCACCTACAAGTTGATCCGGGAGCTGGAGTTGCGCTCCAAGACCGGCGCCACCATTGTCGGCATCGCCCGGGGACCGGAGAGTATCATTAATCCTGACCCCGACGAGGAACTACAACCCGGCGATCAACTCCTCCTGCTGGGAGCCACCGAGCAATTGCAGGAAGCGCGCAGGCTATTGGAATCAACCGAGGACGACGCAGCGGCGAAGTGATCCGGCGTCCTTGCCATGAATCTGCACCCTTTTCCAAGTCCGGTTGATGTGGCGGAATAACGCCGGAACATGCTACCCTTCTTTCTGACAGAATTCATAGCTACACAATGAATGAATCTATTTTAGGTAGTCCAAATGCCATGGAGGAAGGGTTTCACCGATGAAGTATGCAGATGAAAGCCGTTGGACGCGTCGCAATTTTTTGACCGCGGCCTCGTTGGGCGCCATGGGGACGGGGTACAGTGTCATTGTCAAGGCCCCACAGAGCCTGGCCGCAACACCAGACGCCTGGACCCGGAGTGAAATTGCGCAGCAGTTTGAGCGATTGGCGCCGGATAGCGCGCAACAGGCGGAAGCCGAACCCAATATGCACCAGGTGAACCTGGAGACGGATGTGGTCGTCTGTGGCGGCGGCATGGCGGGGGTATGCGCGGCCATAGCGGCGGCGCGTAACGGCGCGAAGGTCATCCTGATACAGGACCGCTCCCGGCTTGGCGGCAACGCCAGCAGCGAGGTCCGGATGCACATCGTCGGGGCCGATCACCACGGTTCCCGGGCGGGCTGGCGCGAAGGCGGCCTGCTGGAGGAATTCCGGCTCGAGAACGCCAAGTGGAACCCGCACAATGCCTGGGAACTCTGGGACCTGATGCTCTACGACAAGTGCGTCAGTGAGCCGAACCTCAAGCTGCTTCTTGACACTTCCATCTACCGCGCCGAGATGCGGGACGAGTCCACCATTGCGGCCATCTGGGCGCGTTGCGACAAGACCGAGCACCTGTATCACATCAAAGCGCCGATTTTTGTCGACGCCACCGGCGACAGCCGTCTGGGTTGGGAGGCCGGAGCAGCCTACCGCATTGGACGTGACGATCCGGAGGAGTTTGGCGAGGAGCTGGGCGGCTTTGACATGGTGGGGAAGACCATGGGCTCGAGTATTCTCTTCACCGCCCGGGAACACGACCAACCGATTCCCTACAAGGCCCCGAGTTGGGCGCGCAAACTGACGGAAGAGCATTTCAAACACCGTGGTCTCGGTAACAGTTGGGAGTACGGCTACTGGTGGATTGAGCTGGGCGGCGTGTACGACACCATCCGCGACAATGAGCGGTTGCGCTTCGAATTGCTGGCGATTGTCCTGGGCACCTGGGATTACATCAAGAACAGCGGTAATGTACCCGATACGGAGAACTGGGCGCTGGAGACGGTGGGCATGATTCCAGGTAAGCGCGAATCCCGTCGGCTGGAGGGCGATGTGATCCTGACGCAGCAGCACCTGGACGGCGACTGGCGGGAATTTCAGGACAGCGTGGCCATTGGCGGCTGGCCTTTCGACGATCACCCCTCGCTGGGTTTCGACGCCATTGATGAGTCTCCCTTCCGCGCCATTCGTATTGACGAGGCCTACAACATCGCCCTGGGCGCGTTGTATTCACGCAACATCCAGAACCTCTTCATGGCTGGCCGGAACATCAGTTGCAGCCACGTGTCCTTCGGTTCGCTCCGCGTCATGGGAACGTGTAGTGTGGAAGGCCAGGCCGTAGGTACGGCGGCGGCGCAATGTTTGCGTGAAGGCCTCACGCCTCGGGAGTTGCGCGAGGACGCTGACCAGATTCACCGACTGCAACAGCAACTGCTGCGCGACGACCAGACCATCCGCGATGTGCGTAACGAGGACCCCGACGACCTGGCGCGCCAGGCCACGGCGACTGCCTCTTCCAGCTTGATGGACAGCCAGCCCGAGAACGTGTTGAGCGGTGAGACCCGCGACGTGCCCGAAGCGACCGCGAACCGCTGGTTGGGGGATATCGAGGACCTCTGGGAGAACGAGGAAGGACCCTGGATCGAGCTTGCCTGGGATGCGCCCCAACAGATCGGGCAGGTGCAGTTGCTCTTTGACAGCGGCTTCCAACGCGAGCTGACGCTGACAGCGCAGTACCCCCGACAGAACCGCATGATCCTGGGGCCGCAGCCGGAAACCGTGCGCGACTACACCTTGAGCGCCGTGACCGCAGACGGCGAACGCATTATCCTGGCTGAAGTGGAAGGCAACTACCAGCGGCTTTGCCGCCATACCTTTGACCCGCAAAGCATCCAGTCCCTCCGCCTCACCGTTCACGCTACCAACGGCAACCCCGAAGCCCGCGTCTTCGAGATTCGCTGCTACGCATAACTGGGGCAAGCTGTTTGGGAAGTACATTGTGGACCTGGTGGACAGCATGGACATGACGCCATACGATGGCGCAGGTCCTGTCCATCGGGTCCATGTTCTTTAGCGCGTAGTTCTGATATTACCGGACCAGTCGATTCATTATGTGGAGTAGCGCACTTCCGTTCGCCCTTCGGTGTGCCAGACATGGCACTGTTCTTATGAGGTGTAAGTCCTCTGCAAGCCCTGATAGTGGGAATTGCCAGGCGAAGACAACTGCAATGCCGCGAGGCATTGTGGGGAGGAAGTCGGAGTCCAAATGCAGGACGTGACGAACAGAAACTGGATACCAGGCCGGGGTCATGGGGTAAGTGGGCCATGGACCACGACGCCCGATAACTATCCGGAAATGACTCAGGTAAATCCGGCGCGGCCCTGCGGACAAACAGTGTCTTACCCTGAGATATCATGTCTTGCCGCCTTGAAGGCGGCTACCGGTGCAGCAACGTGCCGGGAGGAGCCGTGAGAAGTTAGCAGAGGCCATAGTACCTACAACACGTGGGGAAGGGCCGAATCTACTTTCGCAAGGAGCAGACTGGACGACTCGATGAACGGGAAGCGGCAGACAAGTGAAGGCTATCAACTGGACCTGTTTGAGGACTGGATGAAGCCTTTTGCCACGGTGCACGCGGTGATGGCGGAACCGAACCTGCGGCATACGAGGAGCAGCAAGCGTTTACGGCGTCTGAAGGATAACGAGCCTTGGCGATGTAACGCTAAAACGATAGAAGAAGCCGCCGTTATGCCAAGCAGGTATGCCCGGTGGTGTGAGCGGGGGAGAGGGGCAACCCCTTCCCCTACTCGACTTTGTAAGCACGAAAGAACAGGGGGAGCGCCTTAGCGTAGGACCCGGTTGCGCAGGCGGTTGTAGCCTATCCAAAATTTTTGCAGGCGGCTGCGCAACGGCTGCGGGTCCAGGGGCTGTTCGGTGTAGGCGGCGATGAGGTAGAGCTGGGTGAGGTCGCGGGCTTCCTCCTCAATCGACTGTAGGGACTCCGGAAAGTGCGCGAGGAACTCCAGCGGCGTGTCGGACTGCTCCGGGGGCACACCGAGGTCGTAGGCCAGGGCGCAGAGCGCCGCGTAGGCATGGTGGATTTGCTTTCGGATGGACATTGCCGGCTCCGCGCTGTCTGCATAGGGATTCTCGTAGCGCGTGCAGGTGGCGATGTTGCGCTGGATGCGCACCCGGCGTTTCGGGCGGGGTAGTCGTGGCCAGCGCGTGAGGCGTAGAAAGGCCCGCTCGCAGCCTTCCAGGAAACGTTGTAGCCTTCCAGCGCGCTTGGCTCGGAGTATGCGCAGGGTACGCAGCAGCGCGGCCAGCCCCCGCGGGATGCCGATCACCAGGAAGAGCCCGAGGGGTATCAACGCGGCCTGTTGCAGTCTTTCTAGGAATGGCGAGGGCGCGAGGGCATCGGGGAGCTCTTGCAACTCAAAATCCGGATCGCCGAACCAGGGGTCGGCCACATGCCGGTCGACCGCGGTCATGGGCG
>SKJD01000434.1 GCA_007116095.1 Candidatus Hydrogenedentota bacterium | reverse complement strand
CAGGAGTCCTCGTCGTCGTCCATCGCATCTTCCAGGGCCTCGGTGGCGGCGTCCAGCATGTCTTCCAGGGAGTCCACCGCCTCGGCGTCTTCCTCAGCGCTGTCCACGGCGTTTTCCATGACCTCGGCGGCGTCTTCTACAGCGTCCTCCGTCGGCTCCAGCAATTCAATCGCTTCCGGCGTCGCATCCACATCCGCTGGATCGCCAAGCTCCAGTTCCAGGGGAACGGGCATTTCTTCCGCGTCATCCATGTCCGGGGCATCCATCGGAACCGGTGCGGGGGCCGGAGCCGGAGCCGGGGGCGTATCCCCTACCGGCGCCTGCATCGGCATCGCGCCAGCGCCCAGCGCCGGGTCCATCGGCAGTTCTTCTTCTTCCATCGCTTCCAGTTCTTCCTCGGGGAAGAACTCGGGATAGTCCTCGGCCAGGCCGCTCATCGCCATCATGGCCTGCGCAGCCGCGAAGGAATCCGGGAAGACCTCCTGCTGCTCACGGTAGGCGTCGATGGCGGCTTCAATCTGGTCCTGTGCTTCCAGGACCCGGCCAATATGATAGGGCTGGCGCCGCGCAATGAAGGAGCTGCTCCACCGCTGCACGATTTCCTCATAGCCCGCCAGGGCCGCATCCAGATCGCCACGGTTCTCCGCGATAAAGGCCAGGCCTTCCCGCGCTTCCGGAGCAAACTCGCTGTCGGCGTTGCGGTCGAGCAGGGCCTGGAAAGCGGCTTCGGCGCGTTCGTAGTCCCGATCACGCAGGGCCAGTTCACCCAGCATATACTGGGCTTCCTCGCCCCAGTGTCCCCGGTGATTGGCGACTTCGTCGAGGGCGTCCAGACGCGCTTCCGCGTCCTCCAGGGCCATGGCCTCGGCATATTGGGTGACGATGCGCTGCTCGGCCGCCGAACGCTCCAGTCGGAACAGGAAACCGGCCACCATGCAAAAGAGGATGAAGGCGCCACCGGCGACATAGTGCCAGGGATATTCTTCAATGTGGGCCAGGAGCCGCGCAAAATCGGAGGGTTGCTGTGAATCAGGACCGCCCGGCGTCGGGTGTGACCTGGATGATTTGTCCAACATGCCTGAAATTACTCTCCCGTAGGTTTAATTCGATTTCACTCAGTATAGGCTTACGATACAATAGCTTCTGAAAAGGGCTCCCGGGCGCTGCGTTCAAAACGCAGGTCGCCCTGACGGGGAAGTCCCCTATGTCTTGACTGGATTGGTATCGTGGATATAAACAAGTGGACTTACCCCAAGCCCCTCAGGAAGCTGAACGATACCCGGTTATCTGCCAGGTATCCGCATGACGCTCCAGGTACACCACGATGCTGCCCTGCACATCAAATGGTGGTGTTGCCACCGGATCCGCCGGCTGCGCCGCCGCGCCCAGGGTTTCTATCACCTGGGCATGGTCGCCGTCCACCCGAATCTGCGGTTGCATCCGCGTAATGCGAATTTCCCGGTACTGACGCAGACGATCATTGAGCAAGTGACTGACGGCTTCGTAGTCCAACCCGGTTTCGTCCTTATAATGGCGCGAGATATGCGCCAACACCCGATTCGCACGCCGCCGCTCAAAACCCTGCTCGACTTCCGCCAGCACCAAGGCAATCTGCTCCTCGTCGCTCATCTGCGAAAAAGGCAGACGGGGCAACTCCATCGAAGGTCGGCATGCCTGCAACCCGGCCATGCCCACCAACAGACCGAGCAGCCAAAGTTTGTTCATGATACTTAGTTCATTCCCCGGCGATCCGGCGTCAAATGCAGGACCAATTCCTGCGAACGGCCGACACCCAAAGAACGCACGTGTACTTCCAGGCGTTTACCCGGCCTGGAGAAATGCAGGTTGGCGCCTTCCGCTTGCAAGACCCGGTCCAGATTCCAGCCCGCCGCCTGGCATTCGCGGATGTAAAATTGCGCCAGATCATTGACCGACGCCCGTGACGTATAGACCATGCGGCCGATTTCCAGCTCGGAATCTTCGTAGATGTAGGAGCGGTCCAGGTCGGCGCGCACGCCCTCCGGCAGGGGCACATCGCTGAAGCGCTGCTCCGAGGAGACCGCCAGTCCGCTGCTCTGGGCAGTCGACTGCTGGCTCTCGCTGCCTTGCGAGGCGCTATATTGCTGGGGCGTATCGTCCAACAGCTCCACCGGCGGCGGGGAGGAATCCCGCTGCCAGGGCATCCGGGGCATGTCCTGGGATTGACATCCGATCAAGGCGATACTGCCAAGCAGCATGCCTCCGAGACACAGCAAACGCAACGATTTTATGGCGCATAACATAATCGTCTTGTCCTTATTGACCAAGCATTATCCATCCCATGTCATGCCGCTGTCGGTCCCAATGCACGCAACGGAACCTGTAACGGCCGGAATACTAAGAATCCAAGGTACAAAGCATAGCACATGCCGCCGGCCCCACGCCAACCCGAAATCAGCGCCGGAGACACTGTTGTATACGGAAAATAGCGCCGTTACCCGGGACCGCAACCCTGGGCCTTGCTGCGCCCGCACCCACGGGGTATAATCGCCGCATCATAACGGCATTATTTACCACGGAAAGCACGGAAAACACGGACGCGAAGCCCTCGTTCGTCATGCCTGCGCAGGCAGGCTTAAAGGAATGCGTGAAAACATAACAATACAGTGGTGTATGGTCGCAAGGCTTGGTAGCGGTATCCCGTGTTAAATCAACGAACTGGTTCCCTGCCTACGCAGGGATGACGTGGGTGGGAAAACCAACTTACACGGGCGAACACAAGGTTCGCCTCTACGCACGGACGCGAAGCCCTTGTTCGTCATGCCTGCGCAGGCAGGCATCCAGGAATGCGTGAAAACATAACAATACAGTGGCGCATGGTCGCAATGCCTGGTAACGGTATCCCGTGTTAAATCAACGAACTGGTTCCCTGCCTGCGCAGGGATGACGTGGGTGGGAAAACCCACCCACGCGGGCGAACACAAGGTTCGCCCCTACGCACGGACGCGAAGCTCCCGGGCGTCATGCACAGGAAAGGCATTTTGTGATTCGATTGGTAACCTACAATATTCACCGGGGCGTGGGCCTGGATGACCGGCTGGACCTGGAGCGCATCGCCGGGGTCTTGCGGGCGGCACGGCCTGACATTGTCTGCTTGCAGGAGATGGACGTCGCTCAGCCCCGCACCCGGGAATTGGACTTCCCGGCGCGTTTCACAGAGCTGCTCCAAATGCAGTGCGCCTTTGGGGACAACTACCACTTCGACGGCGGCCAATATGGCAACGCCACCCTGACGCATCTCCCGATGGAATTTGTGGAGAATTTCCCGCTGACCGTGCAGGAAGACGCCGAGCCCCGGGGCTGTCTGCATGTGCGTATTCAAACTTCGCAGGGAGCGCTGGCGGTCTTTAACACCCACCTCAGCTACAACGACTCCCCGCGTCTGTTACAAGCCCAGGAGATTACGGCGCACATGGTCGGGGAGCGGAGCTTGCTCGCGGGCGATATGAATGACCTGGACAGCGCCCCGGCTATCCAACACTTCAAGTCAGTGCTGCAAGACAGCTTCCGCCCCACCCCGATCTCCCCCGGCCACACCTTCCCCAGCGATGCCCCGGAGCGGCGCATCGACTATGTTTTCACCAGCCGCGACATTCGCATACGGCGCTCCGAACCGCTGGACTCCCCCACCGCCCGGATCGCCTCGGACCATCTGCCCTGGCTGGTGGAATTTGATTTAGACGCGCAGGTGTGAAGAAGCATGGGCGCTGAGGTCAACATATCCCTGTCTTTCTTGGCAGCGCCGTTATTGGCTTTTTGATTTTCCGGCCCTGCTTAGGTATATTGGACCTATTACACTTTGCGCAATATTGGGGACCAAGACACCGGGAGGCAATCCATGCACGACAATGAAACCAAGCACGCCGAATCCGCAACGAGGTTGGGGAATGGCGCCAACTGGAGCCGCCGTCGCTTTCTGCAGGCGATGGGCCTGGGCGCCATCGGGAGCGCCACGGCGTCGTCGTTTCTGCGGAACATCGCCCTGGCGGATGAAAATGGCGAGAAGCCGAATGTGCTGTTCATCGCCATTGACGACCTGAACGACTGGCTGGGCTGCTACGGCGGGCATCCCCAGGCCTATTCGCCGAACATCGACAAGCTGGCGGAGAATGGGGTGCTCTTCGAGAATGCGCAGTGTCAGGCGCCGATCTGTACACCGTCCCGCGCGAGTCTACTCTCCGGGCGCTATCCCTCCACCAGCGGACTGTATTTCCTGCATCCGAACTACCGCGACGCCTCGACCCTGGAGGACATGACGACCCTGCCGCAGTATTTCATGGAAAACGGCTACCGTTCCTACGGCGTGGGCAAGATTTTCCACACGGGCAGCGACCCGCATTCCTTCCACGAGTACGGCGGCACCTTGGGTGGCTTCGGCCCCTATCCGGAGGAGAAGATCAGCTTCCCGACGGGGCACCCGCTCTGGGACTGGGGCGCGTTTCCGGACAACGACGAGGATATGCCGGACTACAAGGTCACGGAATGGGCCCTGGATAAGTTGAAGGAAGAACCCGACGAGCCGTTCTTCCTGGGGGTGGGCTATTGGCGGCCGCATGTGCCGATGTATGCGCCGCCGAAGTGGTTTGACATGTTTCCCTTAGACGAGATTGTCCTGCCGCCCGCCTGGGAGGAGGACTTCGAGGACATCCCGCAATACGCTGTTGACTTGACCCACGGCGCGGCAGCCCCACGGCATCAGGAGGTGCTCGACCTCAATGAATGGGAACATGCCGTGCAGTCCTACCTCGCCTGCGTGGCCTTCGTCGATTACTACGTCGGCAAGGTGCTGGACGCCCTGGCGGCAAGCCCTTACGCAGACAACACCTACATCATGCTCTGGAGCGATCATGGCTTCCATCTGGGCGAGAAACTCCGCTGGGGCAAGCGTTCGCTGTGGGAGGAATCGGCCCGGTCGCCCCTGATCATCGCCGGACCGGATGTCGTCAAGGGTGCGCGCTGCAAGCGGCCGGTCGGCATGATCGACCTCTACCCCACGCTCGTGGACCTCTGCGGCCTGCCAGAACGCGAGGAGCTGGAAGGCAACAGCCTGCGGCCGCTGCTGGAAGACCCGAACGCCGAATGGGAACAGCCCGCCCTCACGACCTTCGGCCCGAACAACCATTCGCTGCGCTCGGAGCGCTTCCGGTACATCAGCTATGCGGACGGCTCGGAGGAGCTCTATGATCATGACAATGATACCCACGAACGGACAAACCTGGCCAGCAATCCCGACTACCGCGATGTGATCGACGACATGCGCCAATGGCTGCCGGAGATCAACCGCGAAGAGGTGGAAGGCAGCGGGGGCTCGGACTCGCCGATATTCGAGGACCCGAATCCGTATTAAAGCCCGTTCTGTATTGAATCTACATGACGCAACGCACGGGCGACTGCTGGCCCGTGCGTTTTTTACTTTTGCACCGAAAGCGACACCGTCTCATCCATCAAAAGGAGTTGTACTGTACGATGGCGATATACTGGAAAGACCTGAGCATCCCCCTGAAGCCCGGCATGACCATGTGGCCCGGCGATACCCCCTTCGCCATGGAGCCGGACGGCCGCATCAGCCGGGGCGACAACTGCAACACCTCCGTGCTCACCGTGCCGACGCATACGGGCACACACTGCGATGCGCCGTGGCATTTCGAGGACGACGGCAAGCGCCTGCACGAGGTGGACAAACAGCTCTTCTTCGGCATGGCCCGGCTGATCGACGTGGGCGATGCGGTCGACCTGATTGAATCGCACCATCTGGGCGAGGCGCCCCTGCCCGAGCGGGTGCTGATTAAATCGCGCAACAGCCAGGGCGCGCCGAACCGCCCCTTCGATACGAACTACGTGCCACTGAGTGAAGGCGCCGCCGAGCGGCTGGTGTACGACGGCGTGCGTCTGGTCGGGGTGGACTACCTCTCCGTCGCGCCCTACAAGCAGTCCGCGCCGGTCCACCACATCCTCCTGCAACAGGAAGTCTTCATCGTGGAGGGGCTCTGCCTCGGCGAACTCGCCCCCGGCGACTACCCCTTCACCGTCCTCCCCCTGGCCCTTATCGGCGCCGACGGCTCCCCCTGCCGCGCGTTTGCCGGGATCGAAAGGCTTTAACGCAGGAAAAGGCTACAATGGGGCTGTTTTTTTATCCGCAGATAGACGCAGATGAACGCATATTTTGGACGCCCAATGCAGAGATGTAGAATCACGAAAGCACAAACCAAACGAAACGAAACGAAACGGGAGGTGGTACTATCGTAGGGGCAGGCCCCCGTGCCTGCCCAGGGCGCCCACAGGGGGGCGCCCAAACAATGTCAACATCCAGTCCGTCATGCCTGCGCAGGCAGGCATCCAGGCCGCCCGCCCGCGGAGCGGTCGAAGCTTGTAGCGCGGGGTAAGGCCGCAGGGCGGAACGCCCGCAGGCCGCCACCCCGGGATCAAGATGCCCCCCAGGGTCGACCCTGAATGGGTCGAAGCATGAAAAACAGAACATTTTTTGACGCAAAGACGCAATGATAAGGAGACAGACAGGACATGGAATTCAAGATGAAGAGCTTTGGAAACAAGGTGCTGATTGCGACATGCGCAATTATGGTGACAGCGGGACTCATGCCCCTCGCGGTTGGCGATGACCGACTGTACCTGGCTTCCGAGTACGACGCCGTGCTGGAGGAAATTGACGTCGCGCCGGTGTGGTCCGTACACCAACTGGGCCAGCCCAACTTGTACACCCGGGAGGGACGCCAGTATATTGCCTATTACGACCACGAGCGCTACCTGAGCATTGCGCAGCGGGAGCTCGGCTCGGAGGAATGGACGTATCAGTCGTTTCCCGTTCAAATGGGCTGGGCCACCGGGAGCCACTCGAAGCTGACCCTCGCCATCGACCGGGACGGCTACATCCATCTTAGCAGCTATCGCCGCACCCTCTTGGAAGGACCGCCCGAACCGCCCACCAAAATCTATTACCGTTCAAAAAATCCCCACGACATCTCCGAGTTCGAACGCCTCTATATGATCTCCGAGGATGAGGCGCCGCACTACCCCACTTTTATTGAAGGCCCCGATAATACACTGTACTTCATGTACCGTGACGGGGTGAGTGGACGCGGGAATCAGGTCTACAATGAATACGACCTCGAGACGCGCACCTGGAAACGTCTTCATGATTCGCCCCTGTTTGATGGGCGCGACCAAATGAGCGCTTATGGTGGCCCCGTCTTGGGTCCCGACGGCTACTGGCACGCCAGGTGGGTCTGGCGCAACACGCCGGACAATGCCTCCAACCATTCACTCTCCTACGCCCGGAGCAAGGATATGCGGGCATGGGAAACGATTACGGGCGATCCCATTGAACTGCCAATCACCAGCGAGACCGAAGGCGTCATTGTGGACCCCGCCGGGCCGGGGGATGGCATCAGCAATATGACCTACAGCCTGAGCTGGGATGCGGCGTTGCGGCCGATTGTCTCGTACCACAAATTTGACGCGGACGGCCATAGCCAAATCTACAACGCACGCTTCGAGGATGGCGCCTGGCGTCATGTCCAGGCGACCCATTGGTCATTCACCTGGGACTATAGTGGCACGGGAGGCCGGCCCCGGGTGCTGAATGTGGGCTCGCTAACGGCCAGGGATGACGGCACGCTGGAACACACGCTTTGGAGTCAGCAATATGGTCACGAGTTGATCCTGCTCGATGCGGAGACCCTGGAGCCCATTGAGCGTCTGGAACCCGAAGCCCCGCCCGCGTGGCGACAGGCCATGAACACACCCGAGCAGGATTTCGAGGTGGAACCCAATCCCACACTGCTTCGGGAAGGCGGGCCCATGGAAGTCACTCTCATCAATGATCAGGGCGCCCCGGAAGAACCCGGCATTGCCTACATTGCCCGTTGGGAAAACGCCGGACGTAACCGCGAGCGCGCCGTCCCCGAGCCCTGGCCCGCACCCACCATGCTCCGCGTGTACAAGATTCAACAGGAGTGACGGGGAAAGGCACAAAAATACACGGGCTATATTATCCGCAGATAAACGCAGGTGGACGCAGATTTTGGACGCCCAATGTAGTAATGTTAAACCACGAAAAGCACGAAATGACACGAAAAGGGAAGAAGAGACGGCATTCTTCGAGGGGCAGGCCCCCGTGCCTGCCCCAAAAGGGTGCAACTATAAATCGGCCTTTATTTATCCGCGAATACACGCAAATGCACGCGAATTTCTGGCTTCCGGCCAAGCCACTTTCTACCACGGAAGGCTTGGAAAGCACGGACGAATAAAAAATCTGTGTTAATCGGTGAAAATCTGTGGAGCGCACTTGCGCTGTAACAGATGTTCTGCGATCGGTCCAAATATAATCGTTTTTCCGCTGTGAGCCGGGTAGATGCCCAAATTTTTGATGCCTTCACAAACGTAAGCGCCCCGCTCCCCCACGCGCTGCCCCAACCTCCCCCGGGTGTCAGCCGGGTTTACATCGGCGGCGTAGTCTATGCTATCGTAGCGGTTTGTCGCAGTGCTGCGATAATGTCGGGATAAACGACAAACAACCATAACCCCTAGTAAAAATGAAGGAACTGTATTGTATGAAGAACTTGTTTGTGGGCGGCGCGGCTGCCCTGCTCTTGGCGATGGCGTTAATTGTGGCTCCGGGCGTACTGGCCCAGGAAGTG
>SKJD01000145.1 GCA_007116095.1 Candidatus Hydrogenedentota bacterium | reverse complement strand
GCGGCGCGGGGGAAGTGGCGCCGTTGATGCTGGTCGGCGCGGTAAAGCTGGCGCCGGAGCTGCCCATTGATCGGGTCTTTCCCTTCATCCACCCCGATCGCAGCTTTATGCACCTGGGCTTTCACATTTACGACCTGGGCTTTCAGTCCCAAAATTCAGAGGCGGCCAAGCCCATGGTCTTTACCACGACCTTGTTATTAATAGCCCTCATTGCAACCTTGAATTTATTCGCCATTGGCCTGCGCTCACGTATGCGTCGTCGTTTCGTGGCCAATCAGTTTTGATAAGGAGAATTACCTCATGACCTTGGCAAGTTTGGAAGATACACCCCGGGTTCAGAAGCAGGAACGTACCCCCTACAATGGTAAGGTATCTGGTGAGGGACGATTTGAAGCCATTCAGCGTGGAGAAGAGGTGTCGTCCCATATCCACAAGGAGTTGGAGCACGAGAATTGTATTCTCGACATCGAGAACTTCAACCTCTGGTATGGAGCAACCCAGGCCCTATTTGATATCAGCCTGTCGGTACCCCACGGAAAGGTTACAGCACTTATCGGACCTTCCGGTTGCGGTAAATCGACCTTGCTACGATCAGTAAACCGCTTGAATGATCTGATTGACAGTGTGCGAATCACAGGACAAATGCGCCTTAATAGCGACAACATATACGCTTCCGGCGTGGATGTGATTGAACTCCGCAAGCGCATGGGGATGGTATTTCAGAAGTCGAATCCCTTTCCCATGAGTATCTACGAGAATGTGGTGTATTCCTTGCGCATTGATGGGGAACGCAATAAGGCCCTGCTGGATGAAGTCTGTGAGCGTTCCTTGCGCGGCGCCGCACTGTGGGATGAAGTCAAGGACCGCATACATGGCAGCGCCCTTTCGCTTTCGGGGGGGCAGCAGCAGCGTCTCTGTATTGCACGCGCCATCGCCGCGGAACCGGAAGTGCTGCTCATGGACGAGCCCTGCTCCAGCCTGGACCCCATTGCCACGAGCAAGATTGAAGACCTGATTGAGGAACTCAAAGGTTCCTATACCGTTCTTATCGTCACCCACAACATGCAACAGGCCTCCCGCACGAGCGAGTACACCGCGTTTATGTACCTGGGACGCTTGATAGAATACGGGCCCACCTACGATATCTTCACGAACCCAGCACTGAAAGAAACGGAAGATTACGTGAGCGGTCGTTTCGGGTAAAGCCATTCCGCTATGTCATAAGCGGGTGGGTTATCCGGGCCTGCACCCGGGCCTGCGCCAGGGCGTCGGTGACGGCGACGATCCAGAAATCGGGAAACCGGGTGTGCTTGTTCAGCCAGGGAATGAGGCTGTTAACCGCGTCGGCGATGCCGGCAGTTTCATCACAGACAGCGGAGACAATCAATACTCCGGTGTTCTTCATTTCGCCGTGTAATTCATTATCTGTGTTCAGGCGGAAGGTATCGGCAATGGCGGAGAAATGGAGGTCCGGCACGACACGTTCGCGGGCGGCTTTCAGGTAAGCGGCGGCTTCGAGGAGTCCCTGATATTGCGACTGTTTTTCTGGTAGCGCATCGATCAGGGCCTCATAGAGGTATTCAAGTTGACGTTCCAGGGTGATGCGGGGCATACCCCGGTTGGCTAGGACACGTCCCAGCCATTCAATCTGACTGATTATCTGCGGTACCGGCAAGGTACAAAGCGTGACCTTCCAGGCCGCATCACTTTTGGCAAAGCTGCGTCCACGCTCATGGTAGCGCACATCAAAGTAGGGGAATACTTCGAAACAGCGCATGGCGGCGTGTACTGCGTCGTCGATTTCCCGGGGATCATCGGGAACTGCATGGTCGCCCGCTTCGGGATTCAACATGCCGGCGGAATAAACCCAGCGGGCGTTGTCGACGGGGTAGAGCGCCGTATACAAGCCCTCCAGTGCGCCGAAGAAGTTACAGGCGCCATCCATCGCCGCCTGTCGACTTACTTCATCCAGCGGAAGGGTATTCATCGATTCCTTGAATTCTTTCCAATAACGGCGGGTGTGTGCGCCGTATCCGGACATATAGTGCAGTGCGCCGGCCACCTGCCCACCGAAAGCCAATTGCACTTTCGGGAGCAAAACCTGGTGACCGAGCATGCTCCCCTGTAATACATACAATGCGCCCAGCAGCTCTGCCGGGTGCGCCACCCGCTGTTTGCGAATCTTTCTTGGCAATGATGCGCGTCTGGGTTAGCACCGCTTCGATGTCGGGGATATGCTGCTGATCGAAAAAAGCCAGGTCCTGTCGCAGGTGGTTGAGGCGGGAGGGTTGATCCAGGATGATCGTCCGAATTTCCACCTGGGCCACCAAAGCGAGTTCATGCTCCAATGTCGCATGGATGGACGCCAGAGTGCGCAACTGCCCGACATAACATTCCAGTGGCAAAGCACCGGATTGGAGCGCTTCGAAAAAGGGCAACGATTAAAAGCGAGTGTGGATTTCATCAATGGCCTCTCTCAAAGTGGCCATGAGCGTATTGGGTGATTCAGGGGACATGGGATGCAGGCTCCTGTCGTTTAATGTGAGTCCATATTATACCAGTGTCCATGCCGTCAATATAGCGGGTAATCGCCCTGAATTTTGACCTTGCTGTATCCCCATGTTAAGGCTTTTAGCGCCAAGGGATTGATAGCAAGCGGGTTCATCTGAATCCACCTGGGAGGTGTTTTGAAGCATGCACCACGAGTCTACGATTCCACGGTTTTATTGCGCTGGGAGATGGAGCCGCCTTGAAAAGCAAGCGGGGGAAAGGGGGTTGGCGGTGCGCCAGGAATGTAAAGTGGTGGAGTGGGGCTGTGTGCAATCAGGGCGGTCTACGACGCAGATCGTGCCTGAAAGGTAAAAAATATGGAGCGGGACACGGGGCTCGAACCCGCGACATCCAGCTTGGGAAGCTGGCACTCTACCAACTGAGTTAGTCCCGCTCTCGGTAGGTTGGTGTTGACCTTCGTGCATTTTAGCACGTTGTTCTCATGGAATCAAGGCGCGGGGCTTGCATTCGTTGTATGGGATAATGCATGCTGGCTTATACTGTGGAAGTCGTATTGGGACGTAGGTGTGGCGTCCTTGGGAGGTATAGGCCATGATGCGGAATAAGCTTGCAGGCGCTGGCTTTGGTGCGGTTTTGGGGTTGTTGGTCAGCATCGTTTTCTGGGGGTTGCCAGGCGCACCGGTGGGGCATGGCGAAGCCCTGGATGCAGCGGACCGGGCGCGTATGGCCGAGGTCGCCAAGCCTGCTTTGCCCATTACATCAAGTTGCGCGTTCCTGGGCACGCCAAATGGTCTTCAGGCGCAATACAACGCCCTGGCCGCGGACCTGGAACTGCCGGAAGACCTCGCGGGTAATGGCTTGCCGGACAGGGAGGCACTGGAATGGGTGCGCGCGACGCTCTGCGCCGAAGATGCATACGATACAACGGATTTACGGGAGGCTACGCAGAACGCCTTTACACTAAACGCGTATCTTCTGCGCCATGATCCGGAAGCTGCGTCGCTCGCTATTTATCATCCGGTATTGGCGGCCTTGTTGCTGCTGGATGACGCCACCCAGGCCGCCCTGTACAATCATCTAGCCGCAAGGGATTTGTACCTGACGGGAGCATATGCGACGGTGCAGTGCGTGGCGTCGGGAGAATGCGCGCCGATGGCGGCGCCGGGCCACGCGCTTTGGGCACAATACCAGGCATTTCTTCCGGAAGCTGAAGGGTTACACCATCCGTATGGCCCGGATGCGGTGTATCCCGGCGCGTATCTCACCTTGCCCAAGACGCTCAAAATGTCGGAGGCGATCAAAATCTCCGATATTGAGTCCCTGCAACGCATCGGTAATGACCCGGATTACCCCCTGAACGGCTATTACCGCCTCACGCAGGACATCGACGCCTCCGTCACGGCGAGCTGGAACAACGGCCTGGGCTTCGAACCTATCGGCGATTATTATCGGGAAGACCCGGAGCGGCCGTTTAACGGTATTCTGGACGGCCAGGGTTTTGTCATTTCCGGGTTGCACATCGATCGCGAGGTGCAAAATGGCGCCATCGGGTTGTTTGGATATACCTGTGAAGACAGTGTGCTGTATCGTATCGGACTGGAAGCGGGTGAATTGGTGGGTGCGGGGGGGCTTAGCGGCGGGCTGGTGGGGAGTGGTCGGGGGATGATCTTGCAGTGTTACACGAACAACGCAGTCACGGGCGGTGGCGTAATCGGTGGGCTGGTCGGTGAATTTAGCGGCATCCTTACGCGCAGCTTCGCCACGGGGCCTGTTTTCGGAACACATGCATTTATCGGTGGGCTAGGCGGCAATGTCAGCGGCGCCGTGACGGAATGCTTCGCCACCGGCAATGTCGAGGGCGGCGATTATGCCGGTGGTCTCCTGGGGGCTGGCGAAGCCACGATCACCCGGAGTTATGCGCTTGGGGATGTCCATAGTGAAGGCATTTCCGGAGGCTATGCCGGCGGCCTGGTCGCCTGGAAGATCGGGGGCGTCATCTCGGAATGCTATGCCGTGGGCGCCGTTACAGGGGCGGGGGACTACATCGGCGCCTTGGTAGGCTCTTTTAACCCGCCGGGGACTATGGAAGCGTCGTTTTGGGATGTGGAACGCAGCGGTGTTTCCGAGTCGGATTGGGGCGAAGGCCGGAGTACCACGGCGATGCAGTCGCAGAGCACATTTACTGCGGCGGGCTGGGACTTTGACAACGACTGGGGCATTGATGAAGGCGTTGGTTACCCCTACCTGCGACAGATCGAGACCGTGACGCTTCAAATTTTCCGCTGGCCGACCGCCTCCACGATCACCTTTGGGCAAAGCCTGGCCGACAGCACCCTGACCAAGGGCGCCGCCTCGGCTCCGGGTAATTTCACGTTTGATACCCCCGGCGCCATCCTGCAAGCAGGCACGCATATGGTGGACGTGACTTATACCCCGGAGGATACGGCGGCCTATGAGACGGTAACGGAATCCATTGCAATCGTGGTTGCGCCGGCAACCCCGACCATCAACGCTTGGCCAACCGCCTCTGACATTACCTATGGGGAAGCGCTTTCTGACAGTACACTCAGCGGGGGCTCTGCGGCCATCGGCGGAAATTTCCGCTTCGAGGACGCCTCTATACAGCCCGAGGCCGGCAATTACGACGCGACGGTCCGCTTTGAGCCCCTGGCCAGCAACAATTACGAGACGCTGAGCCATACGGTGACGGTTGTGGTGCATCCGCTGACACCGGAGATCAGCGCCTGGCCGGAGGCTTCGCCCATTCCCTATGGCGCGCCATTGTCGGCAAGCAGCCTGGAAGGCGGTGTGGTGGATTTGCCCGGCAGTTTTGTGTTTGATGAGGGTGGTCTTCAGTTGGAGGTCGGCGTGCATAACGTTACGGTGGTCTTTGCGCCCGAAGACAGCGAGAACCACGCAAGCGTTAGCCAGGACATCGAAGTGGAAGTGCATCGGGCCACGCCGGAAATTCAGAACTGGCCCAGCGCCACCGCCATCACCTACGGCCAGACCTTGGCGGATAGCAGTCTTGAGGGTGGGGCCGCTTCCGTGCCGGGAGCCTTTGTTTTCGTTGCGCCGGATACGGCGCCGGACGCCGGGGTGCATGTGGCGGCCTTGCAGTTTCAGCCGGAAGACAGCGAGTGCTATGTGGAAGTGAATGGGGAGATCGAAGTGACGGTGCACAAGGCGGACACCGAAGTGAGCGCCTGGCCCACGGCCACCACGATTACCTACGGCCAGTCGCTCGGTAACAGTACCCTCAGCGGCGGGGAAGCCTCGGTCCCGGGAAGTTTTGCCTTCGCGAAGAGTAACCAGCAACTGCCTGCCGGACAGCATAGCGTGGCGGTCATATTTACTCCGACAGACAACAACTACTGGTCAGTCGAAGGCGTTGTCGAGATATTGATCGAGCCGGCGACCCCGGAAGTCGCCCTGTGGCCGAACGCTTCCGACATCGACTACGGCGATCCGCTTTCCGAAAGCATCCTCAGCGATGGCCTGGCGGGACTGGACGGTGTCTTTGAATACGCTGATCCGTCGCTGATCCTCGAACCTGGAGATCATGAAGTAACTGTGACCTTCTATCCGGGAGACACCGCTAACTTTGTGCCGGTATCGGGTACGGTGACCGTCACCGTGATACCGCCGCCCACGACCGAGGCGCCCCAGGTGGTGGGAATGCGCCAGGCGGACGCCGAAGCCGCGATTATGGCGGTAGGGCTTGACGTTGCCATCAACGAGGTCTACAGTGAAACCGTGGCCGAGGGCCGTGTCGTTTCCCAGGACCCGGCCGGCGGTAGTGAGGTGGAGCCGGACGCGACCATTACGATCCATATTTCCCTCGGGCCGGAGAAAGTCGCCATTCCGGACCTGGTGGGCATGACCCAGGCCGAAGCCGCAGCGACCCTCTCGGCGAACAACCTGAGCCTTGGTCAGATCAGTGAGCGACATAACGATAGCGTGCCCGCCGGCGCCGTGATCAGCCAGCACCCACCGGCCAATACGCCCGTATCTCCCGGCAGCACCATTTCGCTCGTCGTCTCCCTGGGCTCCGAGGATAAAGTCCCGGTCATCTGCGGCCCCGCTCCCAACAGCAACACCGGCGGTAGACACGGCAATTTCCTGCTTATCCTGGGCCTCGTCGGCCTACTCGGCCTGCGCACCCGGCAAGGCGGCACGTCCCAAACACCCTGAGATCACAGCTTATGTGGAGTATGAGGCTACGGAAAATATAATGGTCGACCATGAAAAAAGTTTTTTTATTGAGCAGTTGTTATTAAACATACGAATCTGTATATCATGATAACCATAGAAACATTTCAGAGTATTCGAGAATCCTATGGGCATTGTGCCAGTTGGGCGGTGTGGGCGGATGTGGGGAATAGTCCCAAGAGTGGTATTGGTGATTTGTCCGTGTTGAATCCGGCCCGGAATCCAACGTTATTGGATATTTTGCATACAGAAGTAGTCTTCCTGGGGCTGAATATTTCCCGTAGAATTGAAAAGCCGTTTGGAAACTTCCATGATGTCCGACCAATGGGGATGGATTTCAAGCTTCGATATGCGCTTCAGAATACCCAGTTGTGGGGGGCGTATATGACCGATATCATCAAGGATTTCGAGGAGAAAGCTTCGGGGAAATTAATGCAGTATTTGCGTTCAAACCCGGGTTTCGAGAAAATGAACTTGGATAGTTTGAAGTCTGAATTGAATTTGCTTGGCTGCAAGTCACCTACCCTAATTGCTATTGGTAAGGATGCCGAAAAAATAGCGGTGCGCAACCTGGGGAATAACTACCGAATAATAGGAATTCCGCATTATGCCATGTATATTTCAAAGGAGAACTACCGAAGACAGGTGCTTCATATTCTCGACGCCTAGCGTAGCCCGGGGTAAGTTAGCGATCTCATATGAATTACATACTTAAGGGATGCAAGCAGGGCTCCCTTCGTATGAAACATATTCACATTTTTTATCCACAGATTTCACAGATTAGCGCAGATGTTTTCACGACCGTCTTCGAGTACGATAATCTAATCTGGTTCATCTGTGAAATCTATGGATATATGTTCCGGCATGCACCCCATCAACCCGTAAAAAGCGTTGCTAAAAATATTCCATACCATTCATCCGCAATCCATTCAGGGGCGCCCCTGTGGAGCGCGCCGATTCTTGGGTATCGCCTACGGGCAATGGGTGGTCACCGGGCGCCGCCCCTATAAGCTCAGCCCTAGTCTAATCAATCGTGCCGCTTCCTGCATAAAAATATGCAATATCTACTCAAATTGCTCATGTTTGCATCGGGGAGCCGCCTATGCAACAATAGCATAAACAAAACATGCAAACAGGTTCACCGGGGGAAGCAGCGCAATACGTTGCCAGGCGCAGCCTTTGGCAGGCGGGAATGTAATATGATGAATATACGACTGGGGATTTGTGCGATTCTGTTGGTGACGTCGCTCACTGTTGCAGGCGCGGACGGCTTGGTGCGATTCGACTTTGAAACCGGGGATTTGCAGGGCTGGCAGGTGGTTGAAGGTGATTTCAGCAAGTTGCTGGGGGATCGCGCCTTCGAATTTGGTAATGACACGCCCTACACCAATCAAGGGGACTATTATCTGACGACCCTGGAGCGCGCAGACAGCGAGGCGCCGGACGATGGACAAACCGGGATCGTGGAATCGCCCGTTTTTATTCTAAATGGCCCAAAAGCCACAATGCGTGTTGGCGGCGGGTCGCATGAGAATACCTATGTGGCCCTTTGTACCGAAGGAGGTGAAGAAGTGCTGCATGCCCGGGGGCGCGACAGCCAGACCATGCATCCGGTTACCTGGGATGTGAGCCCTTGGATTGGTCAACGTGTGTTCCTGCGCCTGGTTGATCAGCATACGGGTAGTTGGGGACATATCACCTTTGATGATTTCGAAGTGAAGGGGCAGATCGATCTGGAAGCGACCCAGGTCCGCCAGGCTGTCCGGATGCATGCACAGATTGAAAGCGATTTCCTTCCGCTACGCCAGGCCATTACGCACCTCAGCCAAAAATTTGCAGACCGCTACCCCAACACCGGGGAATACCTGTCTCGACTTGATGCGCTGGAAGCTTCCTTGACCCAATCCGATGCGGGTGTACCAAGCCAGCAGCTGTTCAAAGAATTCGAGGCATTACGCCAGGAAGCCTTGTTGGCCCATCCGCTGCTGCAGGAGCATTCCATGCTTTTTGTCGTCCGCCATCAGTACACCTACGACCACCATAATACCCACAACTTTTCCCCCGATCATGAAAATGAGTTCAATCACGGGCACT
>SKJD01000137.1 GCA_007116095.1 Candidatus Hydrogenedentota bacterium | reverse complement strand
TGCAGGCCCGCCGAAAATAGCGGACTATGCGGATTGACTTGCGTTTTGGGCTTTAATGGTGAAAGAATGGAAGCCCCTTATTTTCACTTCCCGTGTTGCACGGGAATATTTTGGGAACTTTAGGGGGAAATATTGGAATGCAGTACCGATTAGTAGGCCTCTTTTGGTAAGGGGTATAAAAAGGAGACGAGGATGAGTGTCAAAGCGATTACGGAACGCGCCCTGGAACAGGGGAAAGGGGTATTGCGGCTAACCCCGACTTGGGTGCCGCGTGTTTTTTGTGTGCCGGGACGGCGGATTAAGTTGCATCCGGATGACTATTATGCGCTGGGAACCCATCGGGGCGGGATTGATGAACGCTGGTTCTCTTCCACAACCCCGGCGGACAACGGTCCGGATACCAGCAAGAACGAGGGCCTCAGCCACATCGTCTTTGAAGACGGCGGCAAGGAAGAGTGCTTTCTGTTGCGGGATGCGATAGACGAGTTGCAGGATCAGATGATCGGTAAGCTCTGGAAATCGCATGGCCGCTGGCCGATGTATTCGAAGTTCTTCGACAACCAGGGCGCCCTGCCGTTTCATATCCACCACAACGATGAATTCGCGGCGCGGGTCAACCAGTTGGGCAAGCCGGAAGCGTATTACTTCCCGCCGCAACTGAACAACCACGGCGGCGATTATCCCTACACCTTCTTCGGCCTGCAACCGGGCGTGACGAAGGAGCAGGTGCTGGAAGCGCTCAAGAATTTCACGAAGGGCGACAACCGCATCACGGATCTCTCCGCCGCGCACTGTCTGACCCCCGGCACCGGCTGGCATGTGCCGCCGGGCGTCCTGCACGCCCCGGGCAGCATGTGCACCTATGAACCCCAGAAGGCCTCGGACGTCTTTGCGATGTATGAGTCCGTGGTGCACACCCAGGCGATTCCCAAGGAACTGCTCTGGAAGGACACCCCGCCGGAAGAAGTGGGGAACTTCGAATACCTGCTCAGTGTCATTGACTGGGATATCAATACCGATCCCCTCTTCAAGGACAAGTATTTCATGGCGCCGATCCCGGTGAATCCGCTGGATGATATGCGCGGTCAGGGCTATGAAGAAAAGTGGATTTGCTACCTCTCGGAAGACTTCAGCGCCAAGGAACTGACGATTCTGCCGGGCGCCACGGTGACCATTAAGGACACCGGCTGCTACGGCATGTACGTGGTGCAGGGACACGGCACGATGAACGATTGGGACATTGAGAGCCCGGCGCTGATTCGCTATGGCCAGTTGACCTACGACGAATACTTCGTGACCGAATCCGCGGCAAAGGAAGGGGTGACCTTCACGAACCCGAGCAAGGCGGACCCGATTGTGATCCTGAAGCATTTCGGGCCGGACGCCCATGAGAACATGCCCGGGAAACGTGCATAAACAACCAGAAAGGAGTGTGAGATACATGGCGAAAACGAACAACAACTTCCCCAAGTTACACAACGCGGCCTGGCCCGGCCTGGTCGGTAAGGGGGACGATAGCGAACCGCCCATTTCCCTGGACAAGATGATTGAATTGACCGCAAACGCCGAAGTGGATGGCGTCAAGTTTGACGGTATCGATCTCTTCCTGAGCGATCCGCATATCAGCATCGATATTGATGACGATGCGCTGAAGGCCGTGGCCGACAATATAGCGGCGCATGGTCTGGTCGTCGGCACCTTGGTGGCGCCGGTATGGCCGCCGGCCGGTGGTGGTCCCGCCAATGATCCGGGCGAAGGCCGCAGCAAGTACCTGGAGCAACTCCGGAAGGCCTGTGACATTGCCGAGCGCCTCCGTGGTCTGGAGATTCGTTCCTACGGCGGCATCCGCATTGATACCGCGGTCGATGTGGCTTCCTGGGCGCAGGACCCGGATGGCAACCAGGAAAAGATCGCCGAGACATTTCGCCAGGCCTGTGACATCGCCAAGGAATACGATGAATTCCTGGTGGCGGAAGGCGAGATTTGCTGGGGCGGCATGCACAGTTGCCGCCGCATGGTGGAACTGCTGGAAATGGTGAATCAGCCGGATGTCCTTGGCTTCCAGGCCGACATGGCCCACAGCATGCTCTTCCTCATGGGGTATAATGCCCCGGAAGACGCGATCGTGCCGGAAAGCTTCGACTGGAACGACACGGCGGCGTTTGATGCGGCCTACAAGCAACTGACCGACGCCTTGCGGCCCTGGACGCTGGATTTCCACGTGGCCCAGAATGACGCGACGGTGCACGGCAGCGGCAGCCACGACAAGACCGGAAAGCACTGTCAGCCGAACGATCCCAACGGCAAGCTGGATATCCCCAAGCATGCCGGTTTCTGGCTGCGAGATGAGAACGGCGAGCTGACCAAGAAGTTCAAGCATATCTGCTGGGACGGCTGCATGTTCCCGAATGCGACGCTGGAGAATCCGCAGACCTACAATGACATCCTGGCCGCCATGATTGATGTGCGCGATGCGCATGGCTGGCAGGGCTGAGGCCGGGGAACCGTTTCGTAACAGGACTTTTGTAGTAACGACTTAGACTGGGTATGAGGAAGGCGCGAGGTGGTGCAGGGGATGCGTTGCCCGCCGAATTGGGCGGGGCCGCTTCGCGCCGATATGATAGTAATAAAAAGAAAGGATGTATAACCATGCCGGAACTGAGATTAGGGTTGATAGGTTATGGCTTCATGGGACGCACGCATACGAATGCGTACAAGAAGGTCGCCAGCTTCTTTCCGGAGTTGAAATACAAGCCCGTATTGCAAGCGGTCAGTGGCCGGAGCGAAGAAAAGATTAAGGCTTTCGCGGAACAGTGGGGCTATGCTTCCTATGAAACCGATTGGCGCAAGCTACTCGAACGGGACGATATCGATATCATTGATATCTGTGCGCCTAACAACATGCACCGCGAGATCGCCCTGGCGGCCGCGGAAAAGGGCAAGATGATCCTCTGCGAGAAACCGCTGTCGATGAACACGGCGGAAGGCGAGGAAATGGCCGCCGCGGTGGAGAAGGCCGGGGTGCCCAATGGCGTTTCGTACAACTACCGCCGCATCCCCGCGGTGACGTTGGCCAAGCAGATTATCGACTCCGGGAAGCTCGGAAAAATCTTCCACTACCGGACGAACTTCCTCCAGGATTGGTGCATTTCGCCAAACGTTCCCCAAGGCGGCGATTCCGCCTGGCGGCTGGACGCCAAGGTCGCCGGCTCCGGGGTGACGGGGGACTTACTGGCCCACTGCATCGACACCGCGCTCTGGCTCAATGGTTCGATCACGGACCTGACCGCCATGACCGAAACCTTCATCAAGGAGCGCAAGCATGCCTTGACCGATAAGGTTGAGCCTGTTGGCGTGGACGATGCCTGTTCGATGATGTGTCACTTCGCCAATGGATCGTTGGGACTTTTTGAGTCCTCCCGCTATGCCGCCGGTCATAAGGCCCTCTTCACCCTGGAAATCAATGGGGAGAAGGGTTCGCTGCGTTGGGACCTGCATGACCTGCATCGGCTGGAGTACTATACAAAGACCGATGAAGGCGCCCTGCGCGGATGGCGTTCGATCCATGTGACTGACCATGACGATCATCCCTATATGAATCGTTGGTGGGTCCCGGGGCTTCAGATTGGCTATGAACACACCTTTGTGCACCAGGTAGCCGATTTCTTGGAGTCTGTGGAAAAGGGCACGGCCTTCTCGCCGAACTTCCGAGACGCGGTCGAAACGCAAAAAGTATGCGACGCCCTGCTGAAGAGCGCCAAAGCGCGGTCCTGGGAATCTGTCTGATATTTTATCTGAATGCCTTTATGCGCCGAATCGTACTGGTTCGGCGCAGTTCTATTTGTTGACCCTGCGCTGATTGGGTCGCTGCCTTAAGGCAGCGGCCTGTCACAGGAATTACGGTTTATCGTTCCGCATTTCTTGTAATTCAGGTAGGGATTATGTTACTTATAACGAAAGCGCATGGCCCGGCGCGCCGGCGCCATGCTGAACCTTGGTTTTGCTGTTTTAAAGCATCGGGAGGCGTCCCGTTCGGTGGCGGCCCGCATGTTGCACGTAATGACGGTTACAGTGCGAGTGTGGTGGGCGCGGTCAGCAAGTGACCGGAGCCACCGCAAGCCGCATTGTCCCTTGCAGGGAGGTGCAACAGGCGCGGCCTTTGCCGGCAATGGAAATTGCCTGTAGGTAACAGACCTGCATGCGTTGATACAGAGGGTAATTTTAGGACTGAAATTGGTAAGAAAGTCAATGCGAATGTTAAAGTCAAGATCAATAGTGAGTATGCTATTGCCGGGACTGGTAATGTTGAGCATCATATCGCTGGGAAGCCCGGTTGCTTTTGCGCAAGGCCCGGAGCTGGACCCGATTGATGCGGCGGTAGTCAGCGTACAGGATGATCCGGCTGCGCGTGCGGCCTTGGAACAGGAGCTTCTGGACAAGGTGCTGGCGGAGGATACCCCGTTTCAAGAACGCTACCGCGCCTTCCGCGTGTTGGCGGTGATTGCCTCGGATGAAAGTGTGGCCCCGTTAACGCTGCTGTTGACCGATTCGGAACGTGGGCACCTGGCCCGAAACGTGCTGGAAAAGCTGCCCTACGAGGATGTCGACTGGAGCCTGGTCTACGCATTGCCCCGGACCTCCGGCAACATGCGCCTGGGCATCATTTCTTCACTGAGCTACCGGCGTTCTGCCGAAGCCGTGGAGCCCTTGGCCGCATTGCTCACCCATGAAGACTTGGAAACGGCCCGCGCCGCCGCGTTGGCCCTGGGACGCATCGGCAACCTGGCTGCGTTGGAAAAGCTGTATCTCTTTAACCTGACTTCGGAACGCGACGAATTGAGCCGCGACATTGCCGAAGCGACCCTGGCCGCGGCGGACCGCCTGGTGGAGCATGGAAACATCGCTCCGGCGATCACCGTCTACCAGGTGCTTATGGACCATGAATGGCCCGACTTCGTTCGTTCGGGCGCCCTGGTGGGATTGTTGAATGCCCTGCCGAACCGTGCGCCGAGTATTGTCTATGACATGATCCACGGCGATGACGAACTGTTCAGCATCGTGGCCATCGCACAGGTCAGCACCCTTCGTGGTGAGACGTTGACCGAGCGCCTGGCGGCCGATATGGACAATCTCCCAGCCGGGTTGCAAGCCCTGCTGCTGGATGCCTTTGGCGAGCGTCGTGACCCCGCCGCATTGCCTGCGGTGCATGCCGCGATGCTGAGCGACGATGCGGATGTCCGCATGGCCGCGATGAAGGCCGCCTCGATCCTCGGCGACACCAGCTCGATTGCGCCGATGGGCGGCATCCTCGCCGACGCCGCGGACCGTCAGGAGCGCCTGGCCGCGATTGAATCGCTGCGTCGCATTAACCATCCGGATATGAACGCCGAGCTGATCGCCTATATGAATGAGGTTGACCCGGAAGTGCGCTCGGATGTCATGGAAGTCCTGGTGCAACGCGGCGCCGAAGAAGCGATTGACGATATCGTGGCGCAAGTGGCGTATGATGAAGCCCGCCCGGTGGCCTTCCGCGCCCTGGGCGAGTTGGTCAGCGCTGATCATCTGTCGATGATGCTGGAAATGTTAACCGACCTGGAAGGCAATGTCGGCCGTAACGATGCCATCAACGCCGTGGTGGCCCTGAGTAATCGCATTGCGGAAGCCTCCGCCGAGGTGACGATTGAGGAAGCAGTCTATGGTGTGCTGCCCGATGGCGATCAGGTGGATGTGACCGGTCGAATCCGGCATATGCTGGGCCAGGAGCGCGATTCTTTCCTGGCTTCCAACGATCTGGCCGGCGATCCGGCCCCGGGTGAAGTAAAGCAGTTGCGTATTGATTACTCGATCGATGGCGTGTCCAGCAGCCGCACGGTCAGCGAAGGTGAAAGCCTGAGCCTGACCGTGGGGATGTCCACGCCGGTGCTGGTGGAACAGATTGCTGCTTACTTGGAAGACGCGCCTTCAAGCGAAGCCCAGGTTTCCCTGCTGCGCGTACTCAGCCGCCTGGGCGGTCAGTCCGCCTTTGACGTGGTGGCGAGTTATGTGAACCACAGCGACGAAGAAGTCCACGACGGCGCCGTGCGCGCCCTGGCAAGCTGGCCGGATGTCCTGGCCATTGGCGCCCTGGTCGATATCTATGAAAACTCCGACGATACGACCCACCGCCTGTTGGCCCTTCGCGGCGCCGTGCGGCTCCTCCGTATGGATACCCGATCCGTTGAAGATACCGTCGCGTATTACAAGCAGTTGACCGAGAACGCCGCGAGCAATGATGAGCGCATGCTGATCATCTCCGGGCTGTCGAACGTGGCGCATCCCGATGCGCTGGAGCTGGTGGCCCCGTACCTGGACGATGACTCCGTGCAGGCCGAGGCGGAAATCGCTTTCCGCAACATCGCCGAAGCCCTGGAGCTGGACGCGGACCAGTTGCTGGAAGAACGCGCCAGCAACAGCAACAATAACGATGAGGACGGTTTCGTCGCCCTCTTTGACGGCGAGACCCTCGATGGATGGCGCGGCGATTCGCGCTTCTGGCGTGTGGAAGACGGGCACATCATCGGTGAAACCACCGAAGACAACCCGACGGAACACAACACCTTCCTGGTGAGCGATGACGAATATTCGGATTTCGAGGTAAAATTCCGCTATCGCATGGATAGCGAAGAGTACTGCAACTCCGGCATCCAGGTGCGCTCGGAGGAATTCGAAGAATACCGGGTGCGAGGCTACCAGCCTGATATCGCCCTGACGGACTGGATCACCGGTATCCATTACGAAGAAGGCGCCGGCGGCCGGGGCATTCTTGCCCGGCGTGGTCAGCGTGTACACTTTACGGATGACGGCGAGTCGGAAGTCGAGCAGTTTGCCGATGAAAACGAACTTGGTGAACACCTCCACACACATGATTGGAACGAGTACCATGTGATCGCGGAAGGCAATTCCATCCGCACCCTGATCAATGGCCATCTGATGCATGAGATCATTGACGATGCGCCGGAAGCACGAGACAGCGGTATCCTCGCGTTCCAGGTGCACCAGGGGCCGCCGATGACGATTCGCTTCACGGACATCAAGATTAAGGACCTCTCGGAATAATCGCCAGTCTTACCGGTCGGTGGCATTGCGGCGCGCAGCGTTTGCAATGCGCCGGCCGATTGATGACACTACGAAACAAAGCCAGTGGACGCCATTCACTGGATTACTTTTCAGGAGCTGACAATGAAATCGAAAAAGAACATCAGCAGAAGAAGCTTTCTGCAGCAGACGGCGGTAGCGGCCGGGGTCTTCGGCGCAGCGCCGTTGATCATGACCAAAGCCTCGGGCCAGATTGCGGCGAATGACCGCATCAATGTGGCCGCCGTCGGTATCAATGGTCGTGGCCGTTATGTCATGAGCGCCTTCATGCAGCAGCCCGACGCCCAGGTGGTTGCAGTGTGCGATATCATGCGGGACCGCCGTGAGAATGCCCGTAACATGGTGAACAATTTCTACGGCAACGAAGACTGCACGGCCTACATCGACATGCGCGAAATGTTGGAGCGTGAAGACATCGATGCGGTCATGATCGCCACCGGCGACAACAACCACGCATTGTGTTCGATCCTCGCCGCACGGGCCGGGAAGGACATCTTCTGCGAAAAGCCCATGAGCGTGGCGGCGAATGAGAGCCGCGCCGTAGTCGATACGGTCAATCGTTTTGCCCGCATCTATCAGTGCGGTACGCAGCGCCGGAACGTTTCGAACTTCGTCTTCGCCCACGACCTGTGCCGCTCCGGCATGCTGGGTGAAATCGAAACGATGTACGCCGAAAAGGCCTGGCCGGAATCCGGGGTGCACTTCCAGGTGCTCGAGCCCCAGCCCGAGCCTGAGTACGAAGAGCTGGCCTGGGACCTCTGGTTGGGCAACGCTCCGTGGCGTCCGTTCAACATGGAATACACCGGCGGTTTCTGGCGTCGTCACGGCGATTTCTCCGGCGGCTCGATCACGGAGTGGGGCTCCCACACCGTCGACCTGTGCCAGTGGTGCTTTGATGCCGACGACACGGCCCCGGTGCATTACGAGATGATCAATGAGCTGGGCGATGTCGAGTGTACCTATGAAAACGGTACAAAGCTGATCATCAAGAAGGGCCTGCGCTTCGGTTCTTGCCCGATCCGCATTGAAGGCACCGAAGGCTGGATGGAAACCGGCGACTCCGGCGACATGGAGACCTACCCGAGCTCCCTGCTGGCCAACCGGCGCTTCGCGGGGGGCTACCCGGCGGACAATCACGTCGGTGAGTTCCTGAGCTGTGTGCGGACGCGCCAGCAGCCGCGCTCCAATGCGGAAGCCTCGCATTACTCCATGCTCGCCTGTATCGCGGCGAATGTGAGTGTGCGCTTGCAGCGCCCGGTGACCCTGGACCCGAAGAAGGAAATCTTCCCGGATGACCCGGAAGCCACGCGCCTGCTTAGCCGCGCCTTCCGCGAGCCCTGGATTATCTAAGACCATGACGGATGCGCCTGCCCACCGGCCAGGCGTATCCAGGGAATGCATTGACCCGGCCCGGGGTTTTACCTGATTGGTGGCCCCGGGCCACATGTTTGTGTGCGTTCCGGCGCATTGTAGCATGCGCAGTGGTGACGCGCCCCGAATGGAAAGGACGAAGGCAACCCGATGGCGGATGTGAAGCAAAAGGCGACAAATATCACCTGGCACCTGGGGCAGTATGATCAGGCGGCGCGGGCCAAGTTCTATGGACACCAGCATGCCGTACTCTGGTTTACCGGACTCTCCGGCTCCGGCAAGTCCACCCTGGCGCATGCCGTGGAGGCGGCCCTGCTGGAGCGCAAG
>SKJD01000169.1 GCA_007116095.1 Candidatus Hydrogenedentota bacterium | reverse complement strand
TTCATGGGAAGCCCGCAACACCGGGGCGTAAAACCCCTGGCCGCAGCGCTTAGGCCTGGATTTCGCGGATACGTAACTCCGTGTAATGCTGGCGATGGCCGTAGGTCCGGTGGTAGTTCTTCCGGCGCTTCATTTTGAACACGCGGATTTTCTTGTGACGGCTCTGTTGCGTGACTTCCGCCACAACCTTCGCCTCCGGTTTCAGGTCAACACCGTTCTCTCCGGAGAGCATCACGACTTCGTCCAGGGTCACGGTTTCGCCGACGGGCACATCCAACTTTTCAACACGCAGCAGGTCGCCCGGGGCCACCTTGTATTGCTTGCCGCCTGTTTTAACGACTGCATACATAGGATTATTCTCCATCCATTGTCCGCCCGCTACAGGGTCCGTGGCGGATTGCAGCGAAGCAGTGAAATTTTTAATTTACTACTTAATACCTGGGTTCTTTACAGTTATCTTGGAAATGTTGCAGGGGACTTGCCAACCCTGGCCGACGAAAACGCGCCGAAGTTCCTAAAACGGAATATCTGGGTCGTGCAGTATGAAATCCATTGCGGCGTTGCGCAGTTCGGCGCAGGCCGACAGCGACGCCAGGTAGCTCGACTTCGGGTTGCGCGGTGACGGCAGGTTCCGGGTAGTCGCTTCAAGGCGCCCGAAAGCCCCTTCCGCCACAATTTGGTGACTGTTTTCCAAGGCGTTGGGGTCGGCGATCACACGCACCATCGTCTCTTTCGGACCCATGCCCATCAGGCTCAAGGCCCCGGCCACATTGACATTCGCGGGGAAGGCTTTTACCGCTTCCAGGGCATTGCCCTCGAAGACCACCATTTCCTCGCTAATGTTTTCCACGTCGATCTGGTTTTCAACCAGATACGGCGCTCCGACCAGCCCTTTCGGCGGCTTCCGGGTGGTCAACACCACACTATGCAGCCCGGCTTCCATCGCCGCGCGCACACCGTCCAGGCCGCAGAGCGCCCCCGAAGGAATGCGCACCTGCACCTTATGCTCCCGCGCCTGCTCCAGCAGTTCGGGCTGGCTCATCAGGGAGCCAACGGACATAATGAGGCAATCTTTTTTATGCTCGATTGCGGCTTCCACCACCTCTTTCACCGCCCCGGCGCCAGCACATTCGATCAGGAAATCCGATTTGTTGGCGGCGTCATCCAGCGAGCATACGGAGGCACGCAATTGAAAGGTCCGCTTCAGCACATACGCACGCTCCCTGTCAACATCGGTTAACGCGGAGATAACTGCGGGGATATTCCCTTTTTGCAGTGCGATGCACAGGTCCGCGCCAATATTGCCGCAGCCCACCAGCGCCACTTTCATCTTGATCATACTGTTTTCCATACGCATCCGGCGACGATACCGGTTATCTTCCGGGGCCAGAAATTCATGGGCCACATTGCCGGTGGGAGTTGCGCCACCCGCCCCATCTACATACAAACAGATAGCGCAAGGACCCCTCCTGCCTGTAAAACTCGACAGTTCAGGCAGGGAAAGTGCTACACTATACACAATGATTCCGCAAACAATAGCATAAAAATCCTTCGCAAGTCAATTGTGTATCGGGGCTTATGTTGCGATCACGGCAGACACAACAGCCTTGACGCGGCCTGCTGTACCGGCGCGGCAACCCAGCCAAAGGCGTGCGGGTCCAAGCTTTTATGCACTTCCGCCCGGTCGACAACGCAAGCAGCTCCGTCATCAAGTGACGTCTACCTGAGGCTTAGCCGGGCAGAAATGCAACTTGTTGTTAACGATGCCTGGTTGCCGGCGTTTTACTTCCGGCTTTATTGCTTTTCCCGCTATCTTTACGTAAACCCGGATAGCCTTATCCTTGCCGGTGAGCACAAGATACGCACTTTCTGAAAATAATGGTGTTTTACCGGATTAAGGGATTCTTGCCATGAATACCCTTGCATAACCCCATTAAATATGCACAAGGCTTGTGATCTCGAATTTGCGCTATAATCTTATCAACTGTACCCTGCATGGTCGGAAATACCTGGCCGTCTAAAACCGGAGAACAAATTTGAATATTCATGCTTTTGAAATGACCCCATTCTGCATGAACTGCTTTGTGCTGGAGGAGGCGGGTGAAGCCATCGTTGTCGATCCCGGTGAGGCCACCCAGGAACTAATTGATTGTGTCGAAGGATTACACGTACAGATGGTACTGAACACCCACTGCCACATAGATCATGTCGGTGGGAACGGTGCCATGGTCGCGCTCTGCAAGGCGCCGCTGGTCTGCCATAAGGACGACCTGCCGATGCTGGAAGGATTGGAAATGCAAGCGGCTTTGTTCAATCTGCCGGCGCCTTCCTCGCCCATGCCGGATCGCTTTGTCGCCGAGGGGGACGAGATTCAACTCGGAAACAGCACGCTGAAGGTGCTACACACCCCCGGCCATTCGCCCGGCCACATTATATTGGTCGGGGACGGCTTTATTATAGGAGGGGACGTGCTCTTTGCCGGCTCCATCGGTCGCACGGACCTGCCCGGCGGCGACCACACGCAATTGTTACAGTCAATCAAGGAAAAGCTGCTTCCGTTGCCCGATGAAACCCGCGTATATTGCGGACATGGTCCAGAGACCACCATCGGGGAGGAACGCCGCCACAACCCGTTTCTGGTCAACTTATGAACCTGCTGATGTCATTGTTGTTGCTGGCCCTGGGCGCCACGGTGGATGTCCACCTGGCCCCGGACCAGCCCCTGCCCTATATTTACATCGATGATCCGCTGATTCTGGAGTTTCGCGCCGAGGAAGATGGTCTGATCGAAGCGCAGATCGAGGTGATTGCCGCGCACCACCCGGAGGAGCGCCTGGAAATATCGCTGCCGCCGATCCCCATCCGCGCCGGAAGCAGCCGCTGGCATGCGGTGCCCGATCTGCCCGCCGAACGTGGTTTCTATACGGTGGTCACCACGACGACCCTCAATGGAGTAAGCAGCCAGAGTCACAATGAATTTAGCCGGATCGACCGGAACACCCGCCGACGCATGCCAATGCTCTCCGCGCATAACCTCGTCCATGGCGCCCGCGCCATGCCCGCGTTGCAAAACGCGGCAGTCGGAGGTGTGCGGCTGGAGGCGGGAGACCCGGAGATTGAGCAGCGTATTCACAGTGCGGCCATGCAGGGTTTTGATGTTATTGTCCACATCGACAGCCAGACCCTGGAAGATCCGGAAGCATTGGTCACACAGTTGGTCGATCGCTTCTGTCTGGACATTGCGCGCTGGGACATCACATTCGCGGAAGAAATTTCGATCCTGGAACGCATCGTGCAGACCCTCCGTAGCACGGGTTGCACCGCGCCCATCGCATTGACTGTACGCGATGAGGCCCATCTGCGCGATCTGCTGCAACAGGGGGTCGGTCTATATGTGCGGGATGTCGTCCTGCTGCACGATGCTCCGGACCCGGGCTCCTTGCGTTCTCTCCAGCAGACGATCCAGGCCGCAGGCTACGAACGCTGGCGCATCCATGTGCTTGGGCATGGTGTTCCTGGGGCTTACGTCGCGGAAACCGAGGGGGAACGCAGCGGAGCCGGGCAACGGCTGGTGCAACAGTTACTGGATAATCTCGCCGCTGGCGTCACCAGCACCAGCATTGATGCGCGGCTGGTCTACGATGCCGGCCTGGGCGAGTCCCTGGTTTACCTGAACGCCTTGGCGCAGCACCTGGAAAATGCCCGGTACGTAGGCCCGGCCATACAAACGGCTACGATCAACGCGCCCCTGTTCCGTCGCGGCAACCAGTGGTTCATACCACTTTGGATAGCCGGAGCCGCCCGAAACATCGAACTACCAGTCGGCGATGTGGAACAACTGACCCTGACCGATGTGCTGAACAACCCGATGAGCACCCCCGCAGTCCAGGCGAACAGCGGCATGATTTCACTGGGTATCTCGAACACCCCGATCTTTCTACAAGGCGAAGGCGGCAACATCCTGAACGTCGCCGCCCGGAACCTGGCGCAGCAACACGCTGCGGAAGTACTGGCTTTAAGCGCTGATCCCAGCCTCGAATCGCCGCTGATAAATGCAGAGACACGGGAAATCCTGCAACGTATTGCACAGCGCAGCGGCTCGGAAGTCTCCCGCAGCGATTTCCTTCTGCTCTTGAATTGTTTCCCCGAGTTAGAGCAACGTTGGCACCAGGGCGCACTTCCCCAGAACATCACCGTGCCCGCGCTTGCCGGGATTGCCCAACTGGCGCGGGCCTTGTGTGTGCTGGAGCGCCAACGGGAGACCCCGTTCCTGGAGCCGATGCAGGACATCCTTAACCGCACGGAAGAAATGCAGTCTCTGTACCTGACCGGCTCCACGTCCACGAATGCGCGCGGACAGCAGCGGGGCGACTGGCTCTTGCGGGAAGTGCGTCGCCTGATGGATGAGGTTGAGCTGCTGGTCCAGGACGGACACAAGGAAGAAGCGACCGCCGTGGCCAACCTGGCCGCCTGGCGCGCCCGCGGGCTGGAATACGCCGCCCAGGCCGCGCCACCCGATGAGGCAGTGCGCCTGGCCCAGGCGGTAGCGGCGGAGCAGCCGCAGGCCCTCCAAACCGCCGAAATCCGTGATCAGCGCCTGTCCCAGGAGGACCCCACGGCAGCGCCGGAAAGCACCGATGCGGCGGAAGCGGAAGAAGCCGACTCGGAGACCGAGGAAGCGGAAAGCCCTGGCCGCATTGTGCACGAAGTCGTCTCCGGAGACACCCCGGGCGGCATCGCCAATCGCTACGGCGTCTCTCTGGCTGATTTCCGCCGATGGAACAATCTCAGCACCAATGCCGTGATTCGAATCGGGGAGGAATATGTGATTTTGCTGGAGGAGGAGGAAGCGGAAGAAGAGGTTGAGGTTGAAGAAGTAGCCGAGGAAGCAGAAGATGCTCCGGAAACGGACACCACGCTGGAACCTGGCCAGCCGGCAGGGACACGCAAGGTCATTCATGTTGTCGCCTCCGGTGACAACCCCAGCGTCATTGCCAACCGCTACAATGTAACCTTGGATGACTTCCTGGAATGGAACGACCTCAGCCGCAATGTCGTCATGCAGGTTGGACAGGAATTTACGGTCTATGTGGCGGAGTAACGGGGGTGGGGAAGGAATGAGCGCACTATTTCTTGACTCAGTGGACGCGGGTGGACTGCGTGGACACCGTCAATTTCACCCTATATCAGCAACTAGAAAGCAGTACCCATGCAACATATCGGCGTATTGACGAGCGGGGGCGACGCCCCCGGCATGAACGCGGCCATCCGGGCCGTGGTGCGGGCGGCGGAATATTACAACGTTAAGGTCACCGGGATTCGTAGTGGCTATCAGGGCATGATCGATGGCGACTTCCAGCCGATGACAGCGCGTAGCGTGAGCGACATCATCCACCATGGCGGCACTATCCTGCAGACGGCCCGCTGTGAAGCGTTTCGCGAAAGCGCCGGTCGAGATATCGCCCGGCGCAATCTGGAAGCCGCAGGCATCGAGGGAGTGGTGGTCATCGGCGGTGACGGCTCTTACCGCGGGGCGCACAAGCTTTACGAAGAACAGGGCATTCCCACCATCGGCGTGCCTGGCACCATCGACAACGACATCGGCGGTACGGACTACACCATCGGCTTCTTCACCGCGATCAACACCGCCGTCGAAGCTATCGACCGTATCCGCGACACGGCGGCTTCACACGACCGGATATTCTTCGTGGAGGTCATGGGGCGCTCCAGCGGCTACATCGCCATTATCAGTGGCATCGCCGGCGGCGCAGAAGAAATCCTTGTGCCGGAGAGCCCCACGGACTTCGACAAGCTCATCGGCACACTGCGTAAGGCGCGGGACAGCCACAAGCATTCCATGATCATCCTGGTGGCCGAAGGGGACGAGGCCGGCGGGGCCACGGCAATTGCGCAGCGCGTCGCCCGGGACTCGGAGTTTACCGACACCCGTGTATCGGTCATCGGGCATATACAGCGCGGCGGCGCCCCCAGCGCCATGGACCGCGTAATCGCCAGCCGTATGGGGGTGGCGTCGGTGCAGGCCTTGCTCCAGGGAGAAGGCGGGATGATGGTCGGGATCGACCACCACAGCATCGAACTGCGCCCACTCTCGGACGCCTGGGAGACGCACTCCCGCTTCGATCCCGCCCTGCTGGACATCGCAAAAATCCTGAGTATATAAACCCGGTCAGCAATGCCGCGCAGGGCGCTACCGGGTGCGGTTCGGGTAGGTAATCATGTCCTGATAGGACGCGGCGAGTAGATCGGTCGATTCCAAAGCGAATTCACGCAGGAGCTGGCGAATATTTTCCCGGCTGTCCTCTTCGTCATAGAATTCCGAGAGCACGGCCTCAAACTCAATGAAGCGTCCCAGGCCCTGCACCTGATCGAGGTGAATCCGCACATTCCGCCAGAGGTAGAGATGCCGTTCCTTGTCTACCACGGCATTTACGCCGAGGGCGGTTGCGAGAAAATCCTTGAGCGCCGGGGGAACCTCCTGCAACTGGTATTCTGAGGGTTTGGGCTCCACGACGTCTGGCCGGTGGTAGTAGATCAACTCACAGCCCCCGGGCTCGGCCTCCCGCAGCTTGAGCCGGCCTTCGGGTACATTAAAATACGTGTCCACCTGGCGCAATATACCCTTGTTGACCGTATTCAGGGACAGACAGGTCTCCACCGCCGTGTCCCAGTCGCGCAGGTGCGCCTTGATTTCAATGTTGCGCATGGGCTTCTCCTCCACTCGGCTCCCCAAAATCAGACCAGATGCTGCGCGTTGCCCACGGCCCGATGAAACTGTTGCAGCGCCTCAGCCAGTTCCGGGCGCGTTTCGCTTTTCCGCAGGGTCTGGAACACATTGCTCCGGTCCAGCACCACGCGATCCGCGCCCAGACTCAACATCCTTGCAGAAGCCTCGACGTCCAGGCCACCCTCCACCTCCAGCACGGCAGCATTTTTCAAGTAGCGCAGGTTCTCCTTCAGGATGCGCACCCGCTCATAGGCTATCGCCATGGCCGACTGCGTACCCATCGGGTCCGCGGCCAGCAACAAGACCCGGTCCACCATGCCCAACGCATACTCCAAGCGCGTCATCGGCGTCGCCGGAAGCAGCGCCACCCCCGGACTTGCGCCCAGATCACGGATTTGACTCAGTGTGCGGTGCAGGTGGGTACAGGCCTCGGCATGCACCGTGATATGCTGAGCGCCCGCCGCGATCAAGCGTGGAATCTGTCGATCCACTTGCGTCGCGGCCAGGTGCACATGCAGTGGTAAAGTTGTGGCGGCCCGCAGGGGGCCCAACAATGCCTCACCAACCCCGTAGCCCGGCGCAAAAACTCCGTCGGCGATGTCGTTATGCAACTCCGCCACCAGGGCCGACGCTTCCAGGGCGCGCAGGCTCGATTCCAGACGTATCAAATCCATGTCCGCCAGCGCGACGGCATAGGGCTTTTTATCCAAAATAAATTCTCCTTCTCAATCAATCCACACCGCCGCCCCCGATGGCGCAGCGGTCAAGTACTACCGGTTTGACGCGCCCTATTATGCCGCATTCCACGGGGTAATGTCGCACTGTCAGGAATGCTAAGCGGAAAGCCGGCATGGGACCTGGTGGACTATGAAGGCATCCACCAGGTCCATCGAATCCACTCAGGAAACCGGAACCGGGTCGGCGTTCCAGGCCTTTATCGTCATTCCGTCTAGGGCAATATCGGCATCGGGCAATTCGAAGGTAATGCGCCGCGTCTCTCCGGGGTACAGCCCGAAGAGATTGTCGTCGAGGAAGGCCCCATACTGATGCGGGAAGTGCTCGATGATGACGTTCAGAGCCGGGGTATCACTCTGGTTCTCGATATGCAGGACACCTTGTCCGCCTTCCCGCTCCAAGGTCACACCCAACGTCGTGCTGGGCATCGTCAGCAAACGGGCCTCCGGCAAGTTCATGTAGGCTTCCATTGCCTCGTGGGCACGATCTTCCGGGAAGCCCCAGGCCCCCAGCGCCTCCAGTTCTTTGACCTCGTCCGACTTCGCCCGGAAATTGAACCAGTTCCACTGATCGGAGATCAGGTTGCCGTCGGCGTCACGCATGGCCACAGCCAGCAGGAAAGGCTTTGCCTGCGCTTCGGGGACCTCTACCGCAATCTCACCAAGATTGTAGCGCGAGGCGAAAGGGACCTCCGCCACAGCGTAGTCCTCCGTCCAAACAACCGACCAGTCGCTCCCGTAGAGCGTGGCCGTCACCGTGACGTCCTCAAGCGGCATATTGCTGTCGTTGTTGACGTGCAACGTCGCTTCAAACGGCTCCTCTGCCGCCCAATCGTATTTCTCGTAGAAGGCATAGGCGGCCTGCGGCGCAATGGCGTGCTTGATGCGGTAGTAAGAGAGCTTCGGGTGGCCATGGAAACCAACCACACCCCAGGACTGCCCCGGGAAGAGTTCGGTCATCTTGTAAAACCAGAGGCCGCCCTTGTTGAAGTAACTGCCCTGCCGCTGGAAGTTCGTGGCAAAATGCACCTCGTCGCCCTGCGCCACCTGACCGTACTCGATGTACTTGCGCCAGCTATCCACCGGGCCGTAGTCCGCGTAGCGCAGTACCTTGACGATGTCGCGGTAGCTGAACTGGTTCAGGTGCATCAGCCAGCCGCCGTCTTCCTCCGCAGGTGGCCATTGCGCCAGCTTTTCTTCCGGCATGCTCTTAAGAATCTCGTCATAATTCGACATGGTTGGCATGCCGAATTCGCCATAGAAGACCGCCGGTTTATCAATAAAACCACTATCAATCGGCTGACCCTGGTGAAAGACGTCCCAATTGTGCGCGCTGCCGCCCCAGGGACTCGTTCGATGGAAAGGCCGGGTCGGGTCGTACTGCCGACAGCGCCGCCCCACCAGAAAAAGCCCCTCATCATTGCCGTCGATGTGCCAGTTTTCATTCCCGCCGCCCCACATGATCAGC
>SKJD01000295.1 GCA_007116095.1 Candidatus Hydrogenedentota bacterium | reverse complement strand
GAGTGCTATAATCAACAGCACATGTATAAAACCGCCCATGGTATTCGCGGTGACCAACCCCAGCAACCACAACACAATCAGAATAATCAGTAATGTCCAAAGCATTGTTTTTTCCTTTTTTTCCTTTAATTTCTTGTTTGTTTCTTCATCAGGTCTCGAGCGTATCTAGCATAATTACGCAGCGTATTACACAATTTACTGAGGGACATACGCGGCATCCGGAAAGGAAATGTAACTTACTTGTTCAGTACGCCTTGCTATTTTTATGCTGGAAACGATCGCTCAACATAGCCTTGCCATCTAATTTCCTTGAACGTCATCGGCGGCATTTTGAATGCCTTGTCCGCCCCGTTCAACATCTTGTCCCGCGCCTCTGATGGTGTTACACCCAAGCGCACTGATTCCGAGTAGTGCGCTAAACAGCAACGCTACAATTATGTTCTTGTAATTTTTCATTTCTCATTCCTTTTTGTTCTTGGCTTTGGGTATCATTTTATACTTAAAAACGATATACCCAAGCAACATGTTAGAGCCTTTTATATTCAATTAGCCAGAGTAAATGTTATGCGTCATCCAGTATTTTCCAACGACTTTTACTACGGCTTGAAAATCTGGAAAGCTAAGTGGTTTTATGATATAACTATTTGCACCGCAACGATAACTTTTTGAGATGTCGCCGGAGTCATTTGAATCGGAAAATATGACCACGGGGGTGAGTATGAGCGAATCATCCTCATCAAGGGATCGAATTTGGCCAAGTACTGAAAAACCATCATCTCCAGGCATCGACAAATCTAAGAGGATAAGTCTTGGAGGCTCTGCTTCAGCACGATTTCTGAAATCACCACGGGCATAAAGAAAATCCAAGGCCTGCTTGCCGTCATGTACGGCAGCGACACGGACGTTTACAATCGCAGATTTCAACGACTCCACGATAGAGGCCCTATCGGAGTCGTTGTCTTCCACTACAAGAATATCAATAATTTCTTCGTTCATGATGAACGCTTCTCCATCTGCGCGAGGGCAGTGTAGTTAGAAGATATTTTATCTCCTTCATGCCGTAATGGTACCTGTACAAGATGTAGTTACGGCAAACCTAAGGTAAATATTGGGTAAACAATTTGCGATCATGGTTTAAGCTTCGATAAATTGCATCGTAGGCAGGATTTTTGGCTATGAGGTGTGCATATTTCGTATTTTTATCTTTAGGAGTATCAGGATGTTATTGAATCATTTTGGTTCGGGTCGATTTTTTAGAAAACTGGCGGTGTTGCCGGTACTACTGGGCGTAGTGATAAACCAGGCTGCGGGGGAGGAAGCACGCATGGAAATCATCGCGTATTGCACGCCGACGGAGGCGCATATGACCGTGACGCGCTTTGAGGAGATGATCGAAGCCGGGTTTACGGCGGGGATTCCCGCCGAACGCAACCATGACCTGGAGAGCATGTCAGCCATGCTGGATTTGGCGGCGGAGGCGGGGATCAAGCTCTTTGTGACGTGTCGGGAACTGCTGGAAGACCCGGAAGGCGTGGCCGCGCATTTCAAGGATCACCCGGCGGTGGCGGGGTATTTCGTCATAGACGAGCCGACTTGGGCCGAGGATGGGTGGCAAAAGACGGCGTATGTCGCGAATCCGGTGACTGGCTTGGACCTGAGCGACATCGTGGAACGCATCCAGGCGGTGGACCCGGATCGCCCCTGCTACATCAACCTCTTCCCCAACGTCGCCTCGGCGGAGCAGTTGGGCACGCCGACCTATCACGAGCACGTATCCCGCTTTCTGGAAGAAGTGCCCGAGGTGGCCTTTGTCTCCTTTGATCACTACCCCATCGCCAACTATGCGCTTCGTGACGCCTGGTTTGAGAATCTCGAGATCGTCTCCACCTTGGCGCGCGCGCATGACAAACCGTTCTGGGCCTTCGCGCTCAGCTCGACGCACTATGCCTATACCCCGCCCACCCTGGCGCACATACGGCTGCAACACTACGTAAACCTGGCCTACGGCGCGCAGGGCCTGCAATATTTCCCCTACTGGGCCCCGAACGCCAACCACTGGTTCGCGCCGATTGAATACGACGGCGGGCGGAGCTACCTCTGGGAGCATGTCCGGGAGCTGAACGCCGCCATCCAGTTACGCGCCCCGGTGTTCAAGGACGCGACGGTGCTCTTAGTCGGCCATACCGGCACGGCGCAGCAGTGGCGACCGGGATTGCAGGATGATCCGGAACCTTGGGACGTGGAATCGCTTCCCCTGCCGCCGGGCGGCAGCGCCTATGTCCCGGAACCGCCCGTGGAAAGCCTGATCGCCCAGGGACAGCACGGCGCGGTGGTCTCCTTGCTGGAGAAGGAGGACGTCCACTACCTGGCGGTGGTGAACAAGGACTACGCCCATATGATGGTGCTGCGGATGCACTTCGACGGCAGCCGCGACATCGCCGTTATGACCCCGGACGGCGCCTGGGAGCCGCTGACGAACGATTATTTCCGCGTTCTGGTCGATCCCGGCGACATGCTGCTCCTGCGCTGGGAGCCCTGAGGGGGCGGGGCAGAAATTCGGCGCTACATGGCTTCTCTTGTCTTACGTCTGACGTCTTGGATGTTGTTTCCGCCACAGGGTCACTTTGAACAGGTTGCCTTCGCGGTCGTCTTCAAAGTCGATATGGGGGTGGGCGCGGAGGGCGCGCACAATGCCGCTGCCAAGACCGCGATACGGCAGCAGCTTCGTGGCGTAGGAAGCCAAAATTGGATTCCGGATATTCGAATTGCCCCGTTTGATGTTTTCGATGCTCAGGTTGTTCGGTAAATGCCCGGGGCTGATGATCTCCACCCGGTTATCGAAGACGAAAATACGAATTGGCGCAGACACGAAGTAGTCGCGGTGAATTAAAGCGTTGGTGATGAGTTCTTCCAGGGCGATAGTGGGGATTTCGGGAACGCCAATGGAATTGACGCCTTGTTCGCCCTGTATGTGATGGATGTTGGCCAACACAAAGCCCTTGCTCTGCTGAAACTGATCGGTGAGTTTGCCACTGATATCCCGGCTGTCGATGTATTGGGTTTCATGAAACGTATCCCCGGGAAAACAGACCGCTTTGATGATGCAGATTGGGAGTTTGAAGTCGAGGTGCTTGCCAAAGAGCAGCGCCGCGGCAATATTGAAGGTTCCTGCTTTCATGAGGTTCATGTTCTGCAGCAATTCCTCCAGCGGCAACTCCTGTTCTTCCAAGCGCTCGCCAAAGTGCTTTTCGAAAAATTCGCCAAACGCAATTCTATCGAAATCATCCATCCCCATGCCGGGTACCGGCAGCTCATCGCCATGAATCAGGCCGGATTGTTGGTAGAAGCGGAGGTCTTCCAGAATTTCAGTTCTATTCATTGCTGTAAAGATTTACTATTCCTGGACCATAGCCACATATTATATAGAACATTATTTATATTTAACATTGCCTAATTGTAAACCAAATAAAAATTTCTGAGATGAACTGCCCTTTATGATTATAAACTATGACTTTCTGAAATGCAAACAGAAACAACATAAAATCATTAACAAACTGACGATTCATAATCGCTACGACATTTTGGCCTGTACCTACTAAAACCGTGATTCAAATCATCAGCTTTTCGGTGGTTGTCATGTTAAAACACAGCAATCCCACTGAGTTGAACAAAGCAAGCTTTGTTACTCCACATGCCCCTTTTCGTGTGGTTCGTGCTTTTCGTGGTCATATTTTGGAACAGAATAACTGACATCCGCCCCCCCCACGCTCAAAGTTCGTCTTCGAGCTCTTCTTCTTCATGAATCCAGGCCTCGTCCTCGGGGCTGGGCTTTTCCGGGGCGTCGCCTCCCGAGTTCCAGTTGAGGTACCCATAGATCACGCAGAGGGCGGCGCTGCCCAGGCAGAGCAAGAAAGCGAGGGTTATCCAGGGATCGGCGAATCCGAGTGTCATGTTCAGGACCTTTCCGTTTCAAAGCATTGGGCCAGGTGCTCTTCAGGCAGCGGCCGGGTGAAGAGGGAGACCAGGACGGTAACAATGATGGAGGCGGGCAGCGCAACCACGAGCGGGTCGACTTCCGCCCAGAGGATGAAGCCGGTGCGGGCGTCGCCGACTATCGTGGGCTTGCCGAAGAGGTAATCGCTTAGCAATAGCACCGAGGATTCCTGCCGGTGCACAAAGGTCAGCCAGAAGGCGCTGATGACAAAGCCGGTCAGGGCGCCCCAGATGGCCCCGCTGCGGGTGATGAAGCGGAAGTAGAGTCCGCCGACGTACATGGGCATGAAGGTGGCCGCGCAAAGTCCAAAGAAGATGGCAGTACCTCGGGCTACGATGGCGGCCCCGGCGCCGGCGAGGTGAACCGGCAGGATGTAGGCCAGGGCGACGCTCATGAGGAAGGTGACCAGGATGCCCAGACGCACCACGACGATGCTGCTCCATTTCCCGGCGCTGCCGATAAGCCCTTCGTAGACGTCGCGTCCGGCCGCCGCGCCCATGGCGTGGAATTGACTGCATACCGTCGACATGGCGGCGGCCATGAGGGTGACAAAGAAGACGTCCCCCAGCCAGCCGGGCATGTAGTTCGTGATGAAGCGCGGGATGATTTGATCGATGTCGCGATTCGCCGCAATGAGAGCGATCTCATTGACTTCGGGGTCGTTATAGAAGTAGAGATTCGATAGCGCACCGGTGATAAAGGCGCCGCCGGTCAGCACGAGAATGAAAACCCCGCCGACCAATACCGCCCGGTTCAACTCACGCCGGCTTTTCACGGTCATGTAACGCACGGCAAGCTGGGGCTGGGCGAGCACGCCGATACCGACGCCAAAGATGATACTCGAGACGAGCACCCACCATATCTGACTGCCGAAGGTCGGCATGGCGGTCCAGCCCTGATGGCCGCGGTCCCCCATGATCTCGATGATGCGCGGCGAGAGATCGGTGAGTTGCTGATGCGCGCCGGTGATCCCCCCGAGCCCGGCATAGGTCATGATGAGCAAGGTGAGCATGCCCACGAGCATGATGCCGCCCTGGAGCGCATCGGCGTACATGACGCCCTTGAGTCCACCAACGGCGACATACATCGCGACGAGGGTGGCGAAGAAGAAGAGCGCGGTTTCATAGCCGATACCCAGGCGCACTTCAATGAATTTCGAGGCGCCCATGAGCACGACCCCGGAGTAGAGTGGCATGAAGAGGAGGATCAACACCGCCACCAGGCCCTGGATGAATATTGATTGGTAGCGCTTGCTCAGGAGCTCGGGAAAGGTGTGAGCGTTGAGCTTGTGGCCGATGAAGCGGGTGCGGCTGCCCAGCACCACGAAGGCGATGAAGATGCCCACGAAGATGTTGAGGAAACAGAGCCAGAGGATGCCCAGGCCATAAACCGCCGCCACCCCGCCAAACCCCACCACCGCCGAGGTGCTGATGAAGGCGGCGCCGTAGGAGAGCGCCATAACAACTGGATGAATTTCACGCCCGGCGATCAGATAGTCCGTCGCCGTGCGGGTCCCCCGATAGCCCCGGTAGGCGAGGTAGCCCATCACAAATAGATAGATGATCACCAGTATGGTCAAAAAGAACATGCTTCGCTCCCGCCGTTTATGGTCATGGCCTCAATGTATCGCGCCCATACCGGTATCTTCCCCCGCCGGCCATAGTCGCGCCTTCCCCGTAATGAACTCTCGTTATATGGAGTAGCGAAGTTCACTTCGCGTCCTTCGTGCAGTGCACGAAGGGAAGAAAACATTCAGATACTCCTTTCCCTTTGCGCAAACGCAAAGGGCGCAAACTGAAGTTTGCGACTCCACATACCCGCCGCCTCCGTCATTTCTGACGCCTCTTTTCGTGTCCTTCCGTGCTTTCCGTGGTTAAAAAAATGCAAGCGGCAATGCATCAGGCCATGTTGCGATGATCGAGGACCCGTTTGGACTTGCCGATGCTCCGCTCCAGGGTCTGCGGCGGCACCAATTCGATCTGCATCCGAACGCCGGTGGTAGTCTCGATACGGCGCTGAATGTCTTCGCGCAGGGCCTGCATCAGGCGCATTTTGTCTGAGAAGAAAGCGGGTAAAACCTCGACCTTCACGGTAACCTCGTCCAGGGCGCCAGGACGGTGCAGTTCGATCAGGTAATGCGGCGCGACCCCTTCCACGCGCAGAAGCGATTCCTCGATCTGCGAGGGATAGACATTGGCGCCGCGGATAATCAGCATGTCATCGGTACGGCCCACCACCCGGTGCATGCGCACGGACGTCCGGCCACAGGGACACGGACAGGTTTCCAGCGCGGCAATGTCGCGGGTGCGGTAGCGCAGGATGGGCATGGCCTCTTTGGTCAGGTTCGTGAAGATCAGTTCGCCGTAGGAGCCATCGGTGACCGGCTCAAGCGTATCGGGATCGACGCACTCCACCAAGAAATGGTCCTCCTGGATGTGCATGCCGTTGTGCTCGGCGCATTCCCCGCTAACACCCGGTCCCAGCACCTCGCTCAGGCCGTAGTTGTTGAAGGCCTCGATGCCCAGCTCCGCTTCAATCTGCTGGCGCATCTTCTCGGTCCAGGGCTCACCGCCGAAGTGGCCGTAACGCAGCTTGAGATCATGCGGGTCTACGCCTTCTTCCCGGCAGACCTCGGCGATGTTCAAAGCATAGCTCGGCGTACAGATCAACACTTCCGGCTCCAGGTCCTGAAGCAGCAGAATCTGCCGCTGGGTATTCCCCGCCGCCACCGGCACCACGGCCGCCCCGACCTTCTCGATGCCGTAATGCAGGCCGAAGCCGCCGGTGAAGAGGCCATAGCCGAAGGCGACGTGCACCGTATGTTCCGGGCGCAGGCCACCAGCGTAGAGGAAGCGGGCGCAGAGGTCCGCCCAGGTGTCGACGTCGTTGCGGGTGTAGGCGACAAAAGTCGGTTTGCCAGTCGTGCCGGAGGAACCGTGGTATCGGGCGACCTCCGAGCGCGGCACGGCCAGGAAGCCCAGCGGATAATGATCGCGCAGGTCGTCCTTGGTCGTGATGGGCAAATGCCGGATATCCTCCGGGCTCCAGATATCTTCCGGTTTCAGGCCCGAGGCTTCAAAGGCTTTCCGGTAAAACGGCACCTGCTGTGCCCGACGCATCTGGGCGTGCAGACGCTCTACCTGGAGATCGCGCAGTAGGACAGGATCGAGCGTTTCCGCCGGGTCCCAACAATCAACGGGGGTCTTCTTACGGGGTGCTGAAGATTGTTTTGCCATAACTCAGCGGGGCTCCGTTTCATTAAACAGATCCGCGGCATGCATGACATCGATTCCGGCCACCGCACGATCGCCCAGGGCGTCGATGGCCTTGTCCGGATCCTCGAAGCAGATGATCATGATCGCGTCCTGCCCCCGTCTGCGTGTGAAAGCGTACATATACTCGATGTTCAGACTGCAAGCGTCGCAATGCTCCAACAACTCCGCAAGGCCACCCGGCCTGTCCGACACCACCAGCGCGAGTACGTCGGTGGTATTTACGACGCAGCCTGCTTTTTTCAAGGCTTCAAAGCCCTTCTCCCAATCCTCGACGATGAGGTGCAGGATGCCGAACTGGGCCGTATCCGCCAGGGAAAGGGTGCAGATATTGACGCCTGCTTCCGCAAGCACCTTCAACGGGATTTTGACATGTCCGGGTTTGTTTTCCAGGAACAGGGAAAGCTGCTTGAGTTTCATGGTCTATTTCCTTCTAACCCCGCCCCGGCACGTGTCTTACACAACGGGATTGCGGGAAGCAATTTTATAAGGTAACGATGCGGCCTACAAGTTGCGTTCGTCAATGACCCGTCGGGCCTTGCCCATGCTGCGCTCGATGGTGTTGGGCTCGACCAGCCGCAGCGCGGCGCGGATGCCGATGACATTCTCAATGGCGTGCGAGAGCTTCTGTTGCAGCCGCTCCAGCGCGCCGACCTTGTCGCTGAATATCTCCGGGGTTACCTCCACCTCGACGGTGATCTGGTCCAGGCCGCCCTGCCGCGTCAGACGAATCTGGTAATGCGGCATGGCGCCTTCCACCGTCAGGAGCGCCGACTCGATCTGGGAGGGGAAGACATTGACCCCGCGGATGATGAACATGTCGTCGCTGCGGCGACCGATGCGCCGGATGCGCCGGATGGTGCGGCCGCAGGAACAGGGCTCGGCGTAGATTGACGTGATGTCGCGGGTACGGTAGCGCAGCATCGGCATCGCCCACTTGCTCAGGGTGGTAAGCACGAGCTCGCCTTCCTCGCCGTCGGGTAAGGGCGTGCCGCTATCGGGATCGATGATCTCGGGGTAGAAGTGATCCTCGAAGATATGCAGGCCCGCCTGGGCGCAGCACTCGCTGCCGACGCCGGGACCGATGATCTCCGAGAGGCCATAAATGTCGTAGGCCTTGATGCCGCTGGCCTCCTGGATGTGCTGGCGCATGCCTTCGGTCCAGGGTTCCGCGCCGAAGATACCCGCCTTGATCCGGACGTTGCCGCTGCCGGGTTCATTCGCGTTCGGGAAGTGGATGCCCAACTCCGGGGCGCGTTCGAGGATATGCAGGAAATAGCTGGGCGTCGAGCAGATGGCGGTGACGCCGAAGTCCTTCATCACCATGATCTGGCGGTCGGTGTTGCCACCGGAGATCGGGATGACCGTCGCGCCGAGGGCCTCCGCCCCATAATGCGCGCCCAGGCCGCCGGTGAACAGGCCATAGCCGTAGGCGTTCTGAATGATGTCGCCCCGGTGCAGCCCACAGGAAGCGAAGGTGCGCACCATGACGTTCGCCCATACGTCCAGGTCGCCCTGGGTATACGCGACGACGATGGGCTTGCCGGTGGTGCCGCTCGAGGCATGCACGCGAACCACGTCTTCCAGGGGCACAGCGAAGAGGCCGTAGGGGTAGGTGTCACGCAGGTCGTGTTTGTAGGTGAACGGCAACTGGGCGATGTCGTCGAGGGACTGGATGTCGTCCGGCGCGACGCCCTGGGCG
>SKJD01000174.1 GCA_007116095.1 Candidatus Hydrogenedentota bacterium | reverse complement strand
CCTGGATACGTAGCCATGGGGAGAACGGTACCCATCGTTCATCAAAAGATTTCGGGCAGATAATGTGCAGTCAGCAAGGTCAGCACGAAGAGGGCGTAGAACGAAACAGCAGCGATAAGAAGTTGTACTGACGAGTACGTAAATATATTTTTCTTGCGTTGTATGTCGATGTGGGCTGTTTCTTTCGGGAACTTCGCTTTCATGTCATAAATAAATTGATCCACCGTTAAAATGCTGTCCATTCTCACTTTGATATTATCCGCAGTGACGGCGGTGATGCTTTTGGCGTTGCCCTTTTGGTCTTCGTTGATTATGATCCGGGAGATTCTGTGGAGTGGAAACCAGCGCTCTCCGGCGAAGTAGATGCTCTCCCCGTCACACATGAGAAACCTACCATGTTTCATAGTGCTGATGAATAGTGCTATGACTGCAAACGTAATGACAAATGTCATTTTGTTTGAAAATGCATTGGATACGGCATGGTGCAGGCCTTCGGTCCAGCCTGCTCCCGTTTCATTGAGTACGAAGCGGTAGCCCAGGAACAGCAAGAACATTGCAAAGCCGTACAGCACCGTCACCACCATGAGTATTATCTGAAACCAGTGGGTTGGCGGTGTGAAAACCAGATTGTTGCGTTGATCGTATTTATTCTTGGTTATATCCCCCATGGCGCCCTTGGGGTACGTTCCAGCATCAGCGTGGCCAGGTGTTCTTCGGGGCTGTCACCCACAATCTGCTCCATTTCCGGGTCCCAATCGATGCTGCGGTCCAGCCGGATGGCAATATCACACAAGTGGCAAATCGTATCCGAGCGCAGCGCGGCCTCGAAGGAACTGATGGGTGTTTCGCGGTTCAGCACACAGTGCAGGAAATCGTGGGCGTGGCTCTGGGGCGCACGCAGGTGGACATCGTCTTCCTTCAGGGTGATTTCGAGCAGGCTGTCGTCGGAGGCATGAATGCCTGCACGGTCCACGCTCACCCAGCCTTCACTTCCGAAGAAGGTCGTGCCATGGTCCATCCAGGGCCGGTAAGCCGTCACCACCGGCTCGGCGACGCGGTGCCCCATGAAACGCATGTTCACGCCATTGGCATAGCGGCATTGCATATCCCAGGAATCGATGCCGTCGTAAAGTCCCAACTCCGGAATACTCCCCTCGCCTTCGTAATGCACCGGTCCGCTGTGGTCCATGTCCAAACCCCACTGCGCGATGTCGAGCGGATGGGCTCCCCAGCCAGCGATAAAGCCCAGGGCATTGTCATAGACATGCCAGGCGCCGAAGGAGGTGCAGCGGTCCCGGGTATAGGGGGTGACTGGCGCTGGCCCGAGCCACATGGGGTAATCAAAGCCCTCGGGAATCGGCGCGGGCTCGGTACAGCCAAATTCCGGCCGGTGGAAATGTGCAAACTGGCTGGAAATGTCCGGGCACCAGGTGTCGATGCGTTCTATTTCGCCCAGGTAGCCGTTGCGGGCCAATTCACAGGCCTGCCTGAAAATGGGCGTGGACCGCTGCTGGGTGCCGTATTGAAATACCGCGCCACTACGCTCAATCACCTTGCGCAGCTTCCAGGCCCAGCACATGCTCACCCCAAGCGGTTTCTCGACATACATGTCCTTGCCCTGCTTCGCGGCGTCCATGGCCATATGCACGTGCCAGTGGTCCGGCGTGGCGACAATGACGGCGTCGATATCTTCGCGTGCGAGGATTTCCCGGTAATCGGCGTAGGCCTGAACCACTTCACCGCCGTAGAATGTATTCAGGTCGTCGCGCAATTTTTCACGGCGATCCTGGAAGCAGTCACAGACGGCGAGGAATTGCGCCTCCTCCAGGTGGATAAACTCCTGCACCAGCGACACCCCGCGCCCGCCACAGCCCAGTAACGCGAGGTTCACGCGGCCACTGGGTGCTGTCTCGCCGTGTGTCCGGCCCGCCGTACCGAGCATCCCCATCGCCGCCACACCACCGACCACACCCTGCACAAAACGCCGCCTGCTTATTGGGAATCCTGTTGTCTGATCCATGGCGTCAAGTCCCCCTATGTCGTGAATTCTGTTTATGGTAATAACTAAGGTTGTTTCATTGGGCTGGGAAGATTGGGTTTCTATTCTCAGTCCATCGGCCAGATGCCGTCGACTATCGGGCGGGGTTCCAGGGTGTCGGGGTCGAGCACCACATGCCGGACACGTTGGCGCAGCCAGGTGTAGGTGATGTGCACCAGGCCGTCCTGGGTCTGGATGACGGCCGGGTAAGAGAACTCGTTGCCCTCGGTATTTTCCAGTACCAGCGCGGCATGCCAGGTTTCCCCGTCTTCACTGAGGGCCACGTTGAGCATTTCCCGGCCGCGCGGGCTTTCACCGCCGCGGATGGTGTGGTTGTAGACCAGCAATTGCCGGCCATCGGCCAGGGTGACGGCGTCGGTGCCGGCGTTGGGATTGGGTAACCCGGTGGATTCGAATTCCGTCCAGGTCATGCCGCTGTCTTCCGACCAGGTCTGCCAGACAATGCCGTCGTTGTTGCGGTCGCGGCAAAGCATCTGCATGCGGCCATCGTCGTAGCTGAGGAGGCTGGGCTGGATGGCGCCGATGTCGTGGCCGTCGTTCAGCGGGCCGATGCGCATCCACGTTTTGCCCAGGTCGCTGCTGCGTTCCAGGTGCACCCGCCAGCCGTCGTACTCCGTGCTCGAGGGCGCCAGGATATCGCCGTCGGGCAGGGTAATGGCCTTGTTCTTCACCGGGCCGTCAATGCCTTCCGGAAGCCGCTGAGGGTGCGACCAGGTCTTTCCATGGTCTTCGCTCAACGTCAGCATACCCCACCAATCACGGGGGGTTGGGCCAACCTTGTAGAAAAGCATCAGGGGACCGTTTTCCGCCTGGTGCAACACCGGATTCCAGCAGGGGTGGCGGTGTTCGCTGCCATCGGGGCGGGTGTACTGCACGCCGTTGGCGACTTCCACACCCTCGGTCCAGTCTCCGTCTTCCAGGCGCGCCACCCAGATGCCGACATCCGGGTGACGTTCATGGGTGCCACCGAACCAGGCCGCGACCAGGCCCTCCGGCGTCTCGACAATGGTGGAAGCGTGGCACTCCGGGTGGGGCGCCTCTTCATAGATAAAGGTATCCGACAGCACGCCGGGCGATTCATACATCGTTTCGTTGTCCTGCGCCATACCGGTCTGCGCCCAAAAGATTCCCATGGACAGCAATGAAATAAGCAAAAATTTCATAGAAACACCCCTTCACTCGCCAAAGCCAATGTGTTGAATTTGGGTCAGGCGGGCACTCCCTACGGAACACAGCCCATACCTGCCTTTCGAAATTGTCAGGAATTACAATAACGAAAGGCAGGCAGGGCGCGCAATATTCGTACCCGGCGCACGGATGTGGGGGATGTCTGGTTATTGCCACGACCACACGGCGAAGCTGCCGTTGGCCACGTGCCGGGGCGCTTCCTCGTCTTCCGTGTCGAGAATCCATATCCGCGGATTCTGGTCGTTGTCCTGTTCGGCAGTCAGGAGATAGCGGCTGTCCGGCGACCAGAAACTGTGGGAATTGTGGTACTGGTCGAAATAGGACAGCACTCCCTGGAATCGCCGGGTGCTGTTGAAGGCGTAGAGCGGCTTTAGCGTGTCATTTTCAATGTCATAGAGCACCCATTGGTGCATCAATATGCTGCGCGTCTCGGGGTCAAGGTAGCGAGATTCCACATTCCAGAAATGCTGCATCGGTTGCTTGGCATAACCCCAAAATCGCATGAGCAAGGCGATTTTTTTGCTGTCGGGCGAAAAAAAGAGCGCGACCACTTCATCTTCAAACAGGGTGTGGATTTTTCCCTCTTCCGTCGAGATGATATAGGCTACGCCCTGATGGCTGGCCCAATACGTTGAGATGCTGTATTCCCGGGCGCCCAGAAAGGCGAGATATTGTCCGTCCGGCGATATGATCATCCGGCAGGAGCCTGGAAGTTCGGTGACTTCCTCAATGGCTGTGAAATCGGTGTTCGCGCGATACAGGCAGTTTTTGTAATCCGTATCACGGCGGCGGACAAAATAAGTTAGTTCCCGCTTCGCATCCCACACCGGCGCCTGCATCCGGTACAAGCCGATGTCCAAAGTCGCCACGGTGTCCTTGTTTTGTCCATGTAGTTGCAATTCGCCATCGGCATGCGTGATCATCCGATTCCCCTCCGGCGCCCAATTGAAATACACCCGGCTGGCGCGGGCGCTGAGGTGGGTGGACTTGGGGGCGCGGATAAGCAGGTGGCGTAACTCCACTTTGTCTTGCGTCGACTGCAAATAGCCCAAGCGATCGCCTTCCGAGGACCACATCAAGTAAAAAGGACGGGCGTCTCGGTTGGCGTACAAAGTGTACTGCGCGTCGCCATTGATGGTGTTCAGGTAGATATTGCGCTGGCCGTTTTTCGCGCCGATATAAGCGAGCCACTTGCCGTCCGGTGACCAGGTGGGCTGTACATATTGCGCGGAGCCGTTGGAAATGCGCTTTGGCGGTTGGGCAGGGCTATCGAGCTGCAATATCCATATGTGGTTGTCAGCGCCGACATAGGCTATGGCGTTTTCCAGGGCCGACTCCGGTGGCGGCGGCGGCGTATAGCGTGTGGCGCCATACCCCACTTCCAGGTTGAAATACCGGATCAGAAATATGCCCCAGGCCAATGCGACCAGCACGCACAAGATACATTGAAAACACAGAATACCGGTATTGCGTACAGCAATCATGATCCCGCTTCCTTCCGGCGAATGTCGGCGTTATGACCCAGTGATCATGCTATCCTCACTCAGCAGAAAAAGTTTCGTATTTACCGTTAGTTCATTTTTCACACCATGATGGTACCGTATTCTCGACGCTTTGTAAAGCATTTTTTTATGCAGAATCGGGTAGGCGGCTTGACAACAGGCGAAATAATTTTCACGCTGTACTTGTGTTAAATTTATAAAGTTGGTAGGCTTAAGCGATGTTTGTTGCATTTGGTCATATCGTTGAGCCGTCACAGAAACCCATGGGTTGCCCATGAAAAACAGGTATTTCATTCTTGTTGCGGCCTGCATTGTGTTGTTGCCCCTGTTGGCTACAATTCCCCTGCCGGTGTCGTATTTCATCCCCGTGCGCTTTGCCGATAAGCCGGTGCATATGCTGGCCTACGGGGGATTGGCCGCTCTGATCACGCTTGGGATGTATCATTCAAGTAAGAACTACGCGCCCTGGAAAATTTTTGTTATACCCGGGGTGATCGCTTCGTTGGTGGGTGTTGTCGGAGAGACCTTGCAGCTCTTTGTTCCGACCCGCAATTTCGGCTATCTCGACATGGCCGCCAATGTGATGGGGGCTGTGGGCATGCAGATTTTTATCTGCTTCTTTTGGTTGGGCATCCACCGAAAAAAGCTCAAGCTCTCAAAGCAAGGCATACAGCGCCGGAAACTGCGGGAGCAGGGGGTGCGTCATGAGTTTGTCCCTTTACAGGAAAAGCGGGATGGGCAGGTAGAGGTAGAAACTGCAGCGACGAAGAAAACCGATATTATCGAGAAGCCTGCATCACCAGCACGGCAATCCATGGTTAAGCCTGCAGCGGCGTCAACCCCGGATCGGACGCCCCGTTCTCCCCGCCAGGCCAAGGCGCAGGCCAATCCCCAAGCGCTCCGGAAACGCCATAAGTTTGTGCCGCGGAACGATAAAAGCAGCTCGGAACCAAAAAGCTCCTAAGAGAATGGAAAAAATCCACTCATGAAATGGCCCTATACCCTAGCAGTCATTGCCTACTGCGCCTTGATTTTCTGGCTCTCTTCCCAGCCAATCTCGGTTCCGCCAGCGCTTGATATCCCGCACCTGGACAAAGCGGTTCATGTGATGATTTATGGTGTGTTGGCGGCATTGGTCTCGGTGGGTATGTATCGCTCTGGGAAGAATTATACGTTCCGAGTGCAATTCTATGTCCCTTGGGCTTTTGCAACGTTCTACGGCATCACCGATGAAATTCATCAATTGTATGTGCCCGGACGTCATTTTGAATGGCTGGACATCGCCGCGAACATGACGGGCGCCTATCTGGCCCAACTTTTCCTCTGCTATGTCTGGTGGCGATTGCATAAGCAAGGTCCTGTGGAGTCAATGCAACTTCAGTCATCGGAAGCGGATTAAGGAACGTATCCGGTAGGTCCAGCGGTGTATTTTGCGGTACAATATACGTAGACTTTCCGGTTTCTGCGCTTATGACGCGCCGAATGTCCTTGTGCGCCAATCCGATGAATCAAATCTCAGCGCCAGGCCGTACGCCATAATGCCGCCTGTGTTATGATGTCTGACCTGCCTGTAAAACACACAAGACAAACCACATACCATGACACAATCCGTACATGACAAGGCTTCGGAGTATGCCGCCAAGCGGGGCTGCGGCAGTATTTTTATTTTCCTGATGCTCATTCTCGGGGCGCTTTGGGGCGCTGCTGTGGGGGTAGGCGCGCACATCCTGGGAGACGCACGGGGCACTATCGACGCGCTGGAAGAGTTTCGCCCGAAAATCGGCAGCCGGGTCTTTTCTTATGACGGCATGTCGCTGGGCGAATTTACCACCGAACGCCGGCATTTGGTGCGTCTGACCGACATTCCCCTCCATCTGCAGAAAGCTTTTCTGGCCACGGAAGACCACCGCTTCTATGAACACATGGGCGTGCCGATCTCCGCTATTTTCGCCGCCGGGCTCCAATACCTGCAAACCGGCAGCTCGCGTGGGGGCAGCGGCATCACCCAGCAGGTGGTGCGCAACGTGGAAGACCTGGAAGTAGGGTTGGACCGAACGATCCAGCGAAAAATACGGGAAGCCATTGTCTCCCTGCAAGTGGAGCGGGAGTTCACCAAGGACGAAATCCTCGAACTCTATCTGAACCAGATTTTCCTCGGGATCAGCGCCTATGGGGTGGAGGCGGCCTCCTGGCAGTACTACGGCAAGTCATGCAGTGACATCACCCTGAGCGAGGCGGCGACCCTGGCCGGGCTGACCCGCGCCCCCAACCGGAACAACCCCATCAACAACCCGGAAAACGCCATGGCCCGTCGCGACATTGTGTTGGGACAGATGTTGCGCCAGGGCTTTATCAGCGAGGCGGAATACCACGACGCCCTGCGGGAAGACATCCGGGAATCGGTGCAGGGGCTTGATGAAGAAGACGACGACACCGGCCAACGCCGTGCGACCTGGGTCGCCAACCGTTTTAACGCCCCCTACTTTGCGGAAGAGGTGCGGCGCTTTGTTTTGGCGCAGTACGAGCGGGACCAGGTCTTTGAAGACGGCCTGGAAATCCGCACGACGGTGGATATGCGGCTGCAACGCGCCGCGGAAGAGGCGTTGCTGTCTGCGCTGGAGGGATTTGACGAGCGCAAGCGTGCGGAGCTGGCGCGGCAGGGCCGTGAGGATGAGTTTGTACCGGTCTCCGGAGCGCTGCTCTGCATCGACAACCGGGAGCCGTACCGGGGCTTCGTACGCGCTATGGTTGGTGGCCGGGATTTCTACACCGAGCAGTACAACACCACCACCCAGGCTCGACGCCAGCCCGGATCGAGTATCAAACCTTTCGTCTGGGCTGCTGCTATCGAGAACGGGATGACGCCTTCTACCATCATCGTTGACGAACCCTACGTAAAACGGGATGCGCTCGGGCGAATCTGGCGTCCCAGTAACTTCGATAATTCTTTCCGAGGCGCCATCCCCATCCGGCTGGCCTTGGAAGACTCAGTGAATATTGTGTCCATCAAGCTGGCTGAACGGGTCGGGACCGCCCAGGTGCGTTCCGTATTGCAGCGTGCTGGTATACGAACCCCAATTGATCCGAACGCCGGGCTGACCATTGCCCTGGGTTCGACCGATATCACCGTCATGGACCAGGCCGTCGCCTTTGCCACCCTGGCCAACAACGGCACCCGGCATGATCCGGTGATGATAACGGAAATCCGGGATCGCGACGGGCTGATTCGCTACAACTACCAGGACTACGTCCGCAGTGAACGCGCCATCGATCCGGCGGTGGCCTATGTCGTTACGCATATGCTCAGTGCGGCCACCCAATACGGCACCGGCGCACGGACAGCCCCGCTGGAACGCCCCCGCGCCGGGAAGACAGGCACCTCGAACGAAAGCCGGAACGTCTGGTTTGCAGGGTATACCCCGGATTTTACCACCGTTGTCTGGGTGGGCTATCGCGACAACCGTCCGCTGGGCAGAGGGCTCGATTATACCGGTGGCCGCCTGGCCTCACCTATCTGGACGGAGTTCATGATCGCGGCCCATGAAGGCCTGCCCGTGCGGGAGTTTGACGTGCCGGATGGCGTGGAGTTCTTCAATGTCAACCGGCAGAGTGGCGTGGCGGGCGGAAACTACCGGGAAGCCTTTGTGCGGGGTACGGCGCCGCCAGCCCAAGCCTATCGTCCGCCGGTGCAGACACCGGTACAGGAGCCGGCACAGGACCGCGAAGAGATGGTCCTGGACCTGCTTGCGCCGCTCTAATCCGGGGACATGGATTCCAAAGTGTAGGCGAGGCCGCTCCTAAGGCTGCTTACAGACAGCGGTCTGGATCAGTTCCAGCAGCTCTGTCACCACGACCCGGCAATCACTGTCGGCTTCGTACATGGCCGCCACCTTTTTCCGGGCCGCGCCGACATCGCCACAGGCTTTGCCGCGGGCGATCAATTTACGGCAACTTTCGGGCATCGGGCCCCAGTTGCCGCACTCAACATATTGGTCGCTCAGGAAAATAAACTTTGGGATGGCTTCGCCGCCGTTGGTCAGGAAACGGACAAAAACGTCCGGATGCTGTTCCCGGGTGATATAGCGGGTCTGCAATTTGGGGGATTCCTTGGCCAGGCGTTCCAGCACCGGAACATGCCGCACCACGTCGCCGCACCAGTCTTCCGCAATTATTACCACATGGACCTTCCGGGGCAGGCCTGTCAGCAGGGCTCCCTCCT